>SPBP01000340.1 GCA_004525935.1 Lentisphaerales bacterium
GAACTCGATGTATCGGCAGAAGCGCCCGGTGTGGATCTTCAGAAATGTTATCTTGTACCGGTCTGCGCGGCCCGTTTATGATATTGGCATGTAGTATCAAATACCGAACGCAGGATTGTATGACAACAAAGGAGAAATAGATATGAGCGATCATGGAAAACGAGACAGCAGACGGGAACAGAAGAAGCAACCGAAACTTTCGCCCAAACAGAAGCGACAATTGAAGAAAGAAAAGAAGAAGTAATTTGAGTCCTTGAGAAGTGAATTCCTTAGGCTTGGCGACCGCCCAGCCGCCCGGTCCGTAATGTTCTGCATGTAAGGAAAGGATATCGAGTATGTCCACGTTCCCAAGAACCACGGTGGGCGACTTGTCGGTCTCAAGGAACCAACTGGTTCCTGGGCTACACCCATTGCACGGCGGCTAAATCAGTGTCGAGCGAGCGGATCGTTACAAATCCTAAAAGCATCGCCGATATCATCGAGGTATTCCTCAGGGCAGGGGTCGATACCATCATGCGCCCGCATACGAAGACATGTATCCGCGAAGCGATCAAAGAAGCCGAGCAACGGGTAGGAACAAAGATGATTGTCGTCTCCACTCCCAGCTTCCCGACCACGGCTAAGACCCTGGCCGATGGATTCGATCTCTCGGAATGTGAGAAGATACTCGACGGCGAGGTCGCAAAGGGCGTGTCAGTCTGTATGCTTCACACCGATACTACCGATGTGATGATCGACAAGTGCAGGCGGGAACTCCGCCAGATGGACGTTCTCTGCGAGCTGATCCGGGACCGGGGTATGATTCCCGGGCTCAGTACGCATGTTCCCGATACCGAGAAACTGCATCGGTCAGCCTACCAGGATGCGCTGGGCAAGCTTGGCATCCAGATGTCCGATGAAGAGGGGGGAGCCGGTGTTTTGCCAGGCCCACGGCACCTGGGACTGAATAGTCGAAGGAAGCATTGACGATACTGTTCTGCGTCGGTCATGCTGGTGGCATACGTGAAACGGGAGACAGCCTACATGAAGAGACAGGGAAGAATGAATCGACTGGCGTTGTACCTGCTGGTTGTTACGTCAATACTGGGTGTATGCCTCGCACATGCTGCAGAGGATGTGCCTAAGAACATCATCCTGTTCATTGGCGATGGGATGGGGGTGTCCCAAGTGACGGCAGGTAAGATAACAAAGGGTACCCTCAATCTTGAACGGTTCAAGGTTGTCGGATTGCTCACCACCTTCGCGCACAACGCGCTGGTCACGGATTCGGCAGCCGCCGGTACGGCACTGGCTACAGGGTTCAAGACGGTGAACGGTGCCATCTCTGTTTCTCCGGACGGCAGACCGATCAAGACGATTGTTGAATACGCCGAAGCCGCTGAGAAATCGACCGGTATCGCTGTGTCATGCTCCGTGACCCACGCGACCCCCGCGTGCTTCCTCGCCCATGTGGATAACAGGTCGAAAGATGCGCTGATTGCCGAGCATATCGCGAGCAGCGGCATCGATGTGCTGTTCGGTGGCGGCGCTGCCTGGTTCCTCCCGATGTCAGCAAAGGGAAGCAAGAGACAGGATGAAAAGAATCTCGCAACCCACATGGCAAAGCGAATGAAGGTTATAGGGTCTGTGAACGAGTTCCAGAGCCTCAACGACGTTGATGCCGTAGCCGGTTTCTTTGCCGAAGAACAGCCAGGTGGTGTGTCCGAACGGAAGCCGAGCCTGCCCGAATTGACGAGGAGAGCCATCATCATCCTTTCCAAGAACAAGAACGGGTTCTTTCTCATGGTCGAGGGATCGCAGATCGATTGGGGCGGACATGCGAAAGACATGAACTATATCATATCCGAGATGGTAGATTTCGATAATGCCGTTGGTGTCGGTCTTGATTTCGCGAAGCAGAACCCGCAGACGCTGGTTGTTGCAACCGCTGATCATGAGACCAGCGGCTTTGCAATACACGACGGATCCGTCGACGTCCGCAAAGTCACCACCGTCGGACACACATCGGGGGGTCATACGGCCGCAATGGTACCCGTCTTTGCATATGGCCCCGGAAGTTCAGCGTTCGCAGGTATTGCTGATAACACGAGCATCGGCAGAATAATAATCGGGTACCTGCAGAAGGCGAATGAGAAGCCGCCTGAAGATTGATCGCCTGAGATCGGGAAGGCAGTATAACTGCCGGGCACCTGCGAAAAAGGAGGATACATGAACCAGGACAACCAGCATCTCGAGCTGTTATCGATCTTTCACTACGTCGTCGGCGGTCTCACGGCGCTCTTTTCCTGCTTCCCCCTTATTCATCTCGGCGTGGGAATCGCTATGCTCAGTGGTGAATTCCAGGGCGACCATCCGCCGCCGCGGGCCTTTGCGTGGATATTCATCATGATCGCATCAGTCATCATTCTGACGGGCTGGACGCTGGCTGTGGCCATCATTATCGCAGGCCGGAAACTCAAGAAACGTACCGGCCGGACTTTCTGTCTGGTGATTGCCGGACTTGAGTGTATGATGATGCCGTTCGGGACGGTTCTCGGGGTGCTGTCTTTGATTGTGCTGACGAAGGAGTCCGTGAAAGAACTCTTCTCAATGCCCAGCCCTCCGGGGGTAACCCCCTGAAGGTGCGGGCAAACGGTTCAACAGGTGCAGTAAACAGCAGAGAATGGAGGCAGACATGGATGAGACGATGGTAGTCCAAGGTGCTGGTGGTGCAGGTATGGTGCTGATCGTGGAACTGGTTCTCGCGATCCTAATGATAGTATGCCTGTGGAAGATCTTCACAAAGGCTGGTCAGCCGGGATGGGCGGCATTGATACCCTTCTATAACGCCTATGTCATGCTTCAGATTGCCGGCAAGCCCGGATGGTGGCTGATCCTTATGTTCGTGCCGGTCGTAGGTTTCGTGGTTGGCATCCTGGCAACCGTGGCACTGGCAGCCCGGTTCGGGAAGAGTGTAGCATTTGTCGTCGGAATGATCCTGCTTCCGATCGTATTCTGGCCAATGCTGGCATTTGGCAGTGCTCAGTATGATGCTGCGCCGGCACAGGCTTAAGATCGTTACGTCTGCAAGAACTTAGGATCCGACTTCGGGAACCGTGCCATGCACGGTTCCCGAAACGGTTTATGGGTATCCGCATATTATGGGGAAATGCGTTAATCATCGCTCGGTCGAGACAGATATCTTCTGTGCGAAGGACAATACGTATTAC
>SPBP01000052.1 GCA_004525935.1 Lentisphaerales bacterium
CTGTTGCAGACGAATTTGAACGGATGCTTGCTTCCGCGCCGGCCACGGGATCGCTGCCGATCCTGCTGTTTGACGAGCATGTTCTGGATGACCAGGGCACATATAACTGGGTCGATAACCCGATGGCGGCAGCGAATGGCGGATACCTGGAAAAGCCATCCGATGTCTTCTCAACTGAGCGTTCGTTCCGGACGGCAGTAAGCCGCGCACGTTACATGTTGAGTCGGTTCGGACAGAGCCCGAAGATTTCGGGACTGCTGATCCTGGCAAGCAGGAAAGAGGAGGATGTTGTCAAATGGATAGACAGCCTGGCCGCGCGGCTCTCCTCTGAGTTTCCGGGGCTCCGAATCTGGTGCGGTAATCCGGAGCTATTGGACCGGTGGAAGACCGTTAACCTGGCACTGTATGACTCGTGGGAAAAGGATGAGCGCCTGTCACAGAACACGCATCTGAGCATCAACCGCGGGCAGCGCTCGGTTACAGTGCAGGCGAACTATGTGAATTCGGCGGGCATTGTCTCCAGGAAGATCCAGCACTGGGCAGGCGCCGCAGCGTTCTCGTGCGATGTTCTGGCTCCGCCTGAACTTGCAAACGAACTCGCGATGCTGGCCTTCATCAGGTTGGAACCGAACAGTATCTTTCAGTCGAAGGTTGCCCAGCTTCGGCCTGACGAATGGAACCGGACAGTTTTCGATCTGACCGAGCCGGGCTCGTGGACATGCGTCGATGACAAAGCGAGAGTTCTTCAGCCCAATGACGTGATGAATATCAGGGAAGTCGGGCTCAGGTTCTTTTATCCCGGCTGCGAGACAATGTCGCTCACAGTCAAGGACTGTCGCCTTCTGTGGCCGTACGCCGCGGATGCCGCCACATTGCCGGGACTGACAATAGAACAGCTTGTTCAATCGACAAACATTGTTGCCCGCTATGAGCGGTTCGACCTCGAGTTCGGGTTGAACCGGGTTTTCAATAATCCATATGACCCGGATGAAATTGACGTTATGTTCGAGGCACGTTCGGAAGATGGCAGCGTGTTTCGGCATCCGGGTTATTATCATGAGCCATGGTTCCTGGGCACAAAGGCGGGCGTCGAGACCGTGACACTCTCGGGTCCATCCCGATGGCGTGTGCGGGTATCGCCGACATCTACGGGCAGGTACGAATGGACATTGAGCGCGCGGGCGGGCGAGGAACTGGCAGAGGTACACGGCACATTCACCTGCGTGCCGGGGACAAGCCGTGGTTTTCTCCAACGCTCACAGGCGGATCCGAGATGCTTCGAGCTGAGTGACGGGACGTTCTTCTTCCCTATCGGCCATAATCTTCGATCACCCGGTGACCTGAGATCCGAGGAACATCTTCCTGAAACACGCGAGAGCTCGCGGCGTGCCGAGCGCGAAGGGACCAAGGCTTACGAGAAGTGGTTCAAGCAGATGCGGGAGAACGGCGCGAATTTCACACGGATCTGGATGTGCCCGTGGTGGTGTGGCCTCGAAGCGAGCAGTACGCACACGGGCTATCACGGCGTCGAGTATTATAACCAAGGCAACGCGGCACGGCTCGATCGGCTTATGGAACTTGCCGAAGCGCACGAAATGTACGTGAACCTCGAGACCATGAACCACGGCATGTTGAGCACGGTGGTCGACAGTGACTGGGAGCATAGTCCGTGGAATAAGTACACGCATCCGAACGGATACCTTGCGTATGCCACGGAGTACATTACCAATGAACGGGCCATTCGCTGGCATCGCAACAGGATACGCTATGCAGTAGCAAGGTGGGGTTATTCGACGGCGATAGCCTGGTGGGGTGTCATCACTGAAACCGAATGGACCGAGCCCTACTACCGAAGCATCGGCGGAACAGGCCAGAGAAAGCCCTGGATTCCGAGTCCTTACCAGACGCGGGAATACCGGAACGTCGTGGTCGACTGGCTCGACGACATGGCTGGCCAGTTCCGACAGACCGATGCACATCCGCACATTGTCTCGAGTCATTTCTCAAACCCGGGGAACGGGATGGAGGCCTGGAGCAAGAGCAACCTGGACGTTGTGCATAATAACGCTTACACGGACTTCACGAAGTACTGGGAAGCGCAAAGGTTCCTGGACTCGAACGGGATCGCTGACATGATGTTTGTCTTCAGTGATGTTTACAAGCCCTACTGCCGCGACAAGCCACTGCTGGTTGGGGAATGGGGCGGAACACCTGGCGCGAACCGGGCCACGCATCTGACCACGGAATTTCACGTGGGGTTATGGTCCATGTTGATGACGCGCATGTCCGGATTGACCGGCTTCTGGTGGTGGCACGTGATCGACACATATAACCTGTACCCAACATACCGCGGGCCTGTCGCCTTCATGCAAGGTGAAGACCGGCGCGGCAAACAGTACGTGCCCGGCCGGGCAAGCGTGGGGTTCCCGAACGCACAGACGAGGGACTGGGGTTCCATGCGCCGCGGGCTGGTACTCGCCGGGGAAGATGAGATGTTTGCGTATATCTATTGCAACTCGATTAATCGCAGCGAGTTTTCGGCATCGATCAAGGGGTTCGATGACAGGTCATACCCGAAATCAGGGGAAGGCTTTCTGACAGCGCCGGGCATACTTGCAGACGGACAGTATGACATCGAGTACTGGAACACGTTCGACGGTATCGTCGTCGGCACGAACAGTGTGATACTGGCGGCGCACAACAGGCAGATCCCGGTGATGAGCCATGGGCCTGACATTGCGCTGAAGGTGAAGTCGGCGAAGTGAAATACAGGACCGCAGGACAACTGATAGAAGATAGAAGATAGAGGATAGAGGATAGAAACACCCGCGCTGGCGCGCTCAAGGGCGCTAAGAACTGCCTTGCCCACGAATCACACGAATAGACACGAATGGGGCCCAGCACCAGAGCCCGCCTTCAGCGAACACGATGCCGGGCAAGAGTGGGATTGGAAGTTGAGCCGCACCCCGACTTGTCGGGGCTGCTATGGCAGTCATGGCGCCAGCGGCTCAATGGGGCTGATTTCCTGAGACGTCATGTCTGCAAAGATGCTTCACCGCTCATGTTGGCCCGCATTCATTCGTGAAGATTAGTGTAGATTCCTGGCTTGCGGTTCGGCGGCTGTGGATTCCCCTGCAATAATGTAGCGCCCCGGCACGTTATACTATTGATAATCAAATGATCATTTGAAATGCTCATTAGATATCTGGAGATACACCATTTCATGAATAGAGTTGAAGATAGAGCGACCAGGACCAAGCGGGTGCTGCTTGAACAGGCGTGCCGGATCTTCGCGGAGAAAGGCTTCCACGAAACAACGGTGGCGGAGATCTGCTCGGAAGCTGAGGCGAATATTGCCGCAGTAAACTATCATTTCGGCAGCAAGAAGGCGCTCTACGTCGAGGCATGGCGGTCTTCGATGGAACAATCGCTTGCGAAGTATCCGCCTGACGGCGGCATATCGCCCGGCGCCCCACCCGAGCAGCGACTAAGGGGGCGTATCACGTCACTGATGCAGCGAGTAGCGGACATGGAGACACACGCTTTCGACATAGTGCACAAGGAAATGGCCAGTCCGACCGGGCTCTTGACGAATGTAATGCAGGAGCTGCTTGAACCACTGCGAATCGAATTCCGTGTGCTCATTGCGGAGTTACTGGGTAAGAAGGCGACGGCGCAGGAGATAGAGCTTTGCCACATGAGTATCAGGTCGCAGTGTTTTGGTCCGCTTCTGCGGGAACGTCGGCGGAAGAAGGCCGGTCATCTTCGGCCTGCTCGCAAATGCGAAAGGCTGGCGGCAGGTGTGGATGTGCTGGCCGAACATGTTACCTGTTTCAGCCTGGCGGGCATAGGTGAAATGGCCCGTACAATTGCTAAACGAAAAAGACAACCGATCGGGAGACCCGGCAAATGAAGAAGAAGGCGATAATTGCGGTGGTGATAGTCGCATTGGTGACGGGGATGGGGTGGCGCATTTACACGAAGACGAAGAAGGCACCGGATGAAGGCGGGCGGGGCGGCAAAGGCGCCGCGGTGGCGGTGGAAATTGCGTCCGTGGGCACGCAGACCGTGCGCGAGATGGGGAAATATGCCGGCTCCCTGGAGCCGCGTTCCCTGTACGTAGTTGCACCGAAGGTGGCGGGCCGCCTGGAGGAGCTGACGGTGAATATCGGGGATCCGGTCAAATCGGGCGAGTTGATTGCACGGCTGGATGACGACGAGTATTCCCAGCAGGTGGAGCAGGCCAAGGCGGAACTTGCGGTAGCCGAAGCGGGAGTGGCCGAATGCAAGAGCGCACTGGGCGCAGCCGCGCGGGAGCTCGCGCGGATAAGCGCGCTTCGCGAGAAGAATGTGGCATCCGAATCCGAACTGGACGAGACAGATGCGCGTCACAGGGCGGCGACGGCGAAAAACAACGTGGCGCTTGCCGAGGTGACCAGGCGTGAAGCGGCACTGAAAGCTGCCTTTGTCCGGCTGTCCTACACGCAAATACGAACTGCATGGGACGATTCCAATGAGATTAGGACCGTCGGCGAGAGATATGTCGACCAGGGCGAAATGCTTTCTCCGAACGAACCCATTGTATCGATCATTGACAACACGGTTGTAATCGCGCTGATCGACGTTATTGAGCGCGATTATCCGAAGCTCAGTGTGGGACAGCCGGTGACGCTGACAACTGACGCATTTCCCGATCGAGTGTTCTCGGGCGAAGTTGTGCGGATCTCTCCCCTGCTCCGGGAAGTCTCACGACAGGCCCGAGTCGAGATCGAGATTCCGAATCCTGAATGTCTGTTGAAGCCTGGCATGTATGTTCGTGCAGAAATTGAACTTGCCCGGCACGACTCAGTGACCGTGGTTCCTGTTTCCGCACTTGCCCGTCGCGACGATCTGACGGGGGTATTCATAGCTGATACGACCGAAATGAAAGCGCGATTCACTGAAATCGAACCCGGGATTACAGACGGCAAGGTGGTCGAGGTGACTACCCCGGAGTTATCGGGTTCCGTAATCACGATGGGACATCATTTGCTTGAAGACGGCGGCTCGATACTGCTACCGGAGGTCGAGTCTTCCAGACCGGCCGGGGGCAAGGGCCCGGGGGGGCGGCCATGAATCTTTCTCGTTTTGCAGTGCACCGCCCGATATTCACGATCATGGTTGTATTGATAGTGTTGATACTTGGCGGCATTTCGTTGTCGCGGTTGCCCATCGACCTGATGCCGGACATTACGCTGCCGACCCTGAGCATAAGCACGTCGTACGCCAACGCTGCTCCCGAGGAGATGGAAGAACTCGTTACACGCCCGATTGAGGAAGCGGTGAGCGCCGTGCCGGGTGTTGAAGAGGTGACTTCGTCCTCGTCTGAAGGAAACAGCAGCGTACGGGTTACATTCAACTGGGGCACCGATCTTGACACGGCTGCCAACGATATCAGGGACCGGCTTGACCGGGTGATTCCCGGGCTTCCGGAGGATGCGGACCGCCCGTCCCTGAGAAAGTTCGACCTTGCCAGTTTCCCAGTCGTGATTCTTGGAGCATCAAGTCGGCTTGATCCGGTGCAAATGAGGCGGATCATCGAGGACCAGATCAAGTACCGCGTAGAACGTGTGCCGGGTGTGGCGTCCCTTGACATATGGGGAGGGCTGAACCGGGAGATTCACGTCAACATCAACCCGGACAAGATCAAGGCTCTGCGCCTGTCGCTGAACCAGATACTGGACCGCATACGGGCGGGCAACATCAACCTGCCGGCCGGTTCCATCAACCGGGGCAACTACGAGGTAACGATACGCACGCCGGGCCAATACGCCACCCTCGACGAACTCCGGGCCACTGTTATTGCTGATCGCTCGGGCACCTCGATTCTGCTGGGAGAAATTGCCGAGGTCGAAGACTCCTGGCAGAAGATTACGCAGCTTGTGCGCGTAAACGGAGAACCAGGGCTCCGCCTGTCGGTCAACAAGCAATCGGGGGCCAACACGGTTGAAGTCGCGCAAGGTGTTCTGGCTGAAATAGAGATGATCAACCGGGACATTCCCCAGATCAAGCTGGTCCCTATCATCAACTCGGCTGAATTCATTCAGCGCTCGATAAACAATGTCGGGACTTCGGCATTATTCGGCGGGCTGCTGGCTGTGTTTGTGCTGCTGTTCTTTCTCAGGAATCTCAGGAGCACATTGATCATTGCCACCGCAATTCCATTCTCTATTGTAGCCTCATTTGCCCTGATGTATTTTGCCGGGTTCACGCTCAACATGATGACGCTCGGCGGACTTGCGCTGGGAATAGGTATGCTGGTCGACAATTCGATTGTAGTGCTGGAGAATATTTACCGGCTGCGCCAGGAACAGCATGATCCGATGCTGGCCGCAGTGAACGGGACCGAGGAAGTCACCTCGGCGATCATTGCCAGCACGTTGACGACCCTGGCTGTATTTCTTCCGCTGATTTTCGTGCGTGGCATGGCGGGCATCATGTTCAGGCAGTTATCTTACGTAATTGCCTTTGCGCTCCTGTGCTCACTGTGCACGGCGCTGACGGTGGTGCCAATGCTGGCCAGCAGGTTGTTGAACCGCGTGTCACCGGCGGCAAAGCGAGACGAGAAGCGGCGTCTCAGTCTATCCAGCATGAGCGAAACCTTTTTCATCACGATGGAATCGGGATATAAGCGCCTGCTTCACATGGCCCTTGAACATCGCCTTGTGGTCATCGTCGGCGCAGTACTGCTTTTTGGGGCAAGCTTGCTCCTGATCCCGCTGGTCGGCACCGAACTGATGCCCCAGACCGATGAAGGCGAGGTCCGTGTGAATGCGGAAATGGAAGTCGGCACGCGAATGGAAATCATGGACGAGAAGCGGACGGAGATTGAGCGACTGGTGAACGACGCGGTGCCGGAAATAAGGAACATCGTGGCAAGCGTCGGAGGTTCTCACTGGCACGGGCGCGCATCACATACCGGCAACCTGCGCATATCGCTTGTACCGCAGTCCGAACGCAAACGATCAAGCGAAGAGGTGGCGCAGGAACACCGGAAAGTGCTCTCGTCGATTCCGGGGGTGATGGTGCGAGTGCGAACCAGCTCCGGGCTCTTCATCATGCGAAGAATGGCGAGTGGTTCGGACAAGGTCGAGGTGCAGGTTCGGGGGCATGACCTGCCGACCGCGGACGCGCTTGCACAGCGGATCCTCGGTGTTGTCGAGCAGGTTGAGGGTGTTACTGATGCCGACCTGAGCCGGGACTCCGGGACACCCGAGGAATCGATTATCATCGACCGCCGGAAGGCGGCGGACATGAAGCTGAACGTGCGACAGATCGCCGAAGCGCTGCAGACTGTCCTGTCGGGAACGCGGGCGAGCGATTTCAGGGAGGCCGGCGACGAATACCGGATCCTGGTGCAGGTGAAGGATGCGGACCTGATGGAACTCGACAAGATACTCGACCTGACGGTCTCCAATACCGATGGGGAGCCGGTGGTGCTGCGGAATGTTGTGAAGGTTCAGTCGCTACGCGGACCGGTCAGCATTGACCGAATTGACCAGGAGCGGACAATTTCCGTGTCTGCAAATCTGAGTGATCGTGACATAGGCTCGGTGATTAACGACATTCGGGAAAGACTCAGATCGGTGCCGGTACCCCGCGGCTTCGCGATAGTGTTCGGCGGCGAATACGAAGAGCAGCAGAAGGCGTTCCGCGAACTGCTGGTCGGCTTCATACTGGCCCTGATCCTTGTCTACATGGTCATGGCCTGTCAGTATGAATCGCTGCGTGATCCGCTGGTGGTAATGTTCGCGGTTCCGCTTGCAACAATCGTCGTTATCCTGATGTTTTTCCTGACGAACACGACTTTCAACGTGCAATCATATATCGGCTGCATCATGCTTGGCGGAATTGTTGTGAACAATGCGATCCTTCTCGTGGATACAACGAACCTGCTGAGACGCCGGGATGGACTGGATATGCGCACGGCTATCGAGGAAGCTGGTCGGCGCAGGCTGAGACCGATCCTGATGACTTCGCTGACGACGAGCCTTGCATTGCTGCCGCTGGCCCTGGGCCTTGGCGAAGGCGGTGAAGCGCAGGCGCCGATGGCGCGGGTTGTGATCGGCGGGTTGTTGAGTTCGACGTTCATCACGCTGCTCTTTGTGCCGGTTATCTACTCGGTATTCGAAGGTCTGCATTTCCGCCGGAAGCAAGCGGTCCCGGTCCCCGGAGGAGAGTCCACGTGAAGAAAACGAACAAGCTCTTGTTTCGACTGCTGCCTGCAACTCTGGCCCTGGTCTTGTCTTCCTGTGCCACAACGCAAGTTACGGAACCGACCGTCGATTCGGACATGTCGGAAGCCGCCCCTGGCGACAGAATCGAGCCGTCAGCCACCGAAGGTCCGTTAACGCTCGATGTGCAGGCTGCGGTGTTGATGGCGCTGGATAATAACGCTGCTTTCCAGGTTGAACGGGTGCGACCCGACTTGAGTCGCACGGCTGAGCGGCTGCAGCGTGCGGCATTCGATCCGACAATCGGGGGTTCTCTTTCGGCGGGCAGTTCGGGTGGAACAGATGATTACGGGGCATCGTCGGTGAGCAATCTTGCCGACAAGACAGCGCTTGAAGCCGGGCTCAGCCTGGCAGCCTCGCTGCCTACCGGAACGTCCGTTGAACTGGGACTCGAGGCAGCAAGGGAATCGGGTGGCGGCGAGGAATCGGAAACCACCGGATGGAGCATAACAGTGTCGCAATCGCTGTTGAGGGGACGCGGACTCGATGCGAACCTGACGGACTTGCGCAGTGCAAAGCTTGAAACCCGCATTACGCTTTATCAACTCCGCGGCTCGACGGAGGCGCTGATCTCGCAGGTTGAGCAGGCTTACTGGGACTGCGTTCTAAACGAGCGATCCCTGGGAATATATGAAGAGTCGCACAAGCTGGCGAACCGCGAAATTGACGAGGTCCGGGAGCGGATCAGCGTCGGGAAGGTGGCTGGAACCGAACTGGCGGCGGCGGAGGCGGAGGCTGCCAGCCGGCTCGAACAATTGATCGAAGCCCGTGCGAACCTGGCGAAGAGCAGACTGGTCATGATCCGGCACCTGAACCCGGGTGGTGGAGACTCGGCATGGAGCCGCGAGCTTGTATTGACCGATCCGCCCGAACTGGCGAAGGTCGACCTTGCCCCGGTGGAAGTGTGTGTCGAAACCGCGATGACGGAACGAACGGATCTGAACGAGGCCCGGCTCAGGCTGGCACAGGGCGAACTTGAAGTCGTGCGTACAAAGAACGGGCTTCTGCCCAGGCTGGACCTGTTCATGTTGATCGGCGGATCACGCTATGCAAATTCGTTTTCGACCGACACGGACCAGAATGCCGACGAGATAGCCTACTCCGCTGGGTTAAGCTTTGAAATCCCGCTGGGCAATCGCGGGGCCTCCGCGCAGCATGACTACGCGATGCTTTCCATGAAACAGGCACACGCTGCGCTGCGTAACATGGAACAACTTGTGCAGGTTGACGTTCGATCGGCGCATATCGACGTCGGGCGCGCGGAGGAACGCGTGAATGCCGCCAGGGCCACGCGCGAACTGAGGGAAAAGACGCTCGGCAACGAGCAGGAGAAGTTCCAGGTCGGTCGGTCAACGATGTTTCTCGTGTCGCAGGCCACGCGCGACCTGGTTGCGAGCCAGATTGGAGAGATCGAGGCGGTTATCAAGTATCGAAGGGCACTGCTCGACCTGTACCGGCTGGATGGTTCGCTGCTGACGCGGAAGGGAATCGCTGTGCGGGATAGGACCACGGGGCCAACTGATAGACGATAGAAGATAGAAGATAGAGGATAGAAACACCCGCGCTGGCGCGCTCAAGGGCGCTAAGAACTGCCTTTGCCCACGAATCACACGAATAGACACGAATGGGGCCCAGCACCAGAGCCCGCCTTCAGCGAACACGATGCCGGGCAAGAGTGGGATTGGAAGTTGAGCCGCACCCCGACTTGTCGGGGCTGCTATGGCAGTCATTGACGGCGACTGGAAACACGTTTCCCGGCGCTGTCAATGACTGCCATGCTGGCGCCCTGGCGCCAGCGGCTCAATGGGGCTGATTTCCTGAGACGTCATGTCGACAAAGATACTTCACGCTTGCTGCCAGCCCCTGCATTTATCCGTGTAAATCAGTGTTCATCCGTGATTCTGCAGTTGCATTCCTCTGCACTCCCGGGCTCTGCATTCATTCGTGTCAATTCGTGTGATTCGTGGATAGTAGTTATTGGTTCGTGGTTCTGCAGGTCTTTGCGGTCTTTCCGCCAGAGGCGGACAAGTGCGACCTTCTGTGAAAAGCATTTTGTGGTCCGCAACTTCTCTGCGGGTTGGCCGGATCATTCGTGGAAATTCGTGGAGATTAGTGGACAAGTGTTCCTGAATTGAGTTTATTGTCGGCTGGTTCAACAAAGGAGAAGAAGCGTATATGGCTACGATAATCGAAGATGGTGCACTGGTTCTCTTTCAGGGCGACAGTATTACGGATGCAGGACGCGATACGGCGTGCGATGGGATGGGAATTGGCTATGCGTTCATGGCCTCGGCCTGGTTCTCGGCGCTTTACCCGGACAAGAAAGTGCAATTCGTGAATCGCGGCATATCCGGACATCGCGCGAAGGACCTGGAGGAACGATGGGACCGCGATTGTATCGAGCTGAAGCCGAACTGGGTCTCAATCATGATCGGTATCAACGATACCTGGCGCGCGTTCGACAGTAATGATCCGACGTCCACGGAGTCATTCGAGAAATCGTACCGGACCATCCTCCGCGCCACGCGCGAGCGACTCGATGCACGGTTCATACTGATTGAGCCCTTTGTGCTCCCCTACCCCGAGGACCGCAAGGCATGGCGTGCGGATCTCGACCCACGTATCGAGGTGACGCACAAGCTGGCGGCTGAATTTGACGCAATACTCGTGCCGCTTGATAAGCTGTTCGCAGAGGCGATCACCCGGCGGGAACCTGCATACTGGGCTGGAGACGGGGTGCATCCATCATTTGCAGGTCATGCGTTCATGGCGCAGGCGTGGCTGAAAGCGGTGAAGGCGATCTAAAGCATATGTACGGCTTAATATTCGATGTTGACGGAGTGCTTGCTGACACGGAGGCAATGAGTTCGCGAGCCTCTGTCAAAATGCTCGAGGACCTGTTCGGACTGAACGGTGTGACCCGACACGATTTCGATGCGGGGATTGGACGCGGGGCCGAAGCTTATGTGCGAGCGGCGGCAGATATTCACGGCCTTTCACTGACCGACGAGCAGATGATGAAAGCGGTCCAGGTGCGGCAAGACTATTTTCTGAAGATGCTGACGGAAGAGTCACTGCCGCCGTTCCCGGGCGTAATGGATCTCATCAATGTGGCGCTGGCGAGTGACGAGGTGCGGGTGGCGATAGCAACCAGCAGTACGCGCGAGAAGTCGGAGGCGACCCTTAAGGCGGCGGGCATACCATATGAGTCCATGGTTTACGTGAACGGCAGTGATGTGAAGAGGAAGAAGCCGGCACCGGACCTGTTTTTGACTGCAGTCGAGCGTATGAAGCTGGAACCGTCGGACTGCGTGGTGATCGAGGATGCGCCGGACGGTGTAGCGGCGGCGCATGCGGCCGGATGCCGGTGCGTGGCAGTCACGAATTCTGTACCGGCCGAGAAGCTGGCCGAGGCGGAGCTGGTGGTGAACAGTCTGCGGATGCTGGACCTGCCGACAGTGATCCGGCTTGTCGCCGCCGGATGAGCCGCCACGCGTGTCGGGTTGCTGGCCTTTGGTAAGTGGTGGTGAGTTTGCCAGCAGTTTGCATTGCGGATTTGGTGCAACGAATGAGTCGGACGTATCGAACCGATCAGACGTATCGGACTGATGCTGGTTTGCCGACCCACGGTCTTGTCCTGAAGGGCCAATGTGTTAATCGCAATCGTCCTCGTCCTCAGTGAGGAACGCGAAGCGTGACGAACGGTCCGCTCACTGAGGACGAGGACGATTCGTGCACGCAGTCCGACGGCCCCCCTGGAAATTGGATATTCAATTCGTGCTTTGCGTCCTTTTGTGCCTTTTCGTGGCTAGTTTTCACTGTTGGCTTGTCCTGCAGTTCTTAGCGTTCTTCTGTAATGAGTTCATTAGTACCTGGTACTACTCCGCGCGGCGTCCGTGA
>SPBP01000433.1 GCA_004525935.1 Lentisphaerales bacterium
GCTCCAGCGTAGCTCAATGGTAGAGCGGGTGGCTGTTAACCACTAGGTTGCAGGTTCGAGCCCTGCCGCTGGAGCAGGTGATGTGGCCTGCTCTTTCTCGAGGCAAAACAATGTTCTACGTCTACGTTCTTCTCAACCCGAAGAACGAAATATACGTCGGCCAGACTGATGACTTGACTCACCGTCACGACCAGCACAACGATCCTGAGTTTCTTGGCACTCTTCACACCAAGCGCCGTTCTGGCCCATGGCATCTGATCCACGCTGAAAGCCTTGCGACACGCGCCGAGGCCATGAAACGAGAAAAGCAACTGAAGAGCAGTCGCGGACGAGCTTGGGTTCGTGAGGTATTGATCCCACAGGTCTGCGGGGCGCAGGTGCGATAGCGCCGGAGATCCGGCTCCTTGCGGATTCGAGCCCTGCCGCTGGAGCCAGTTAATACGCCCGGCAGAACTTCTGGTTCTGCCGGGCTTTCTTTTGCTCCACACTTGACGCCGCAGTTCGGCTTGTGTTTATATTTCGTCAGGTGACGAATTAACGAAGAGTAGGGGTGCCGTGAAAGAGTACCTGACTGTGATGAAGGCCCTGTCGGATGCAAACCGAGTGCGGGCGCTTTGTGCCCTCCAGCACGGCGAGCTGTGTGTCTGCCAGCTCATCAAGTTGCTTAAGCTGGCGCCATCGACGGTATCCAAGCACCTGTCCATCCTGCAGCAATCTGACCTCGTGGAAAGCAGGAAAGAGGGCCGATGGGTCTACTATCGATTGCCGCGGAAGCATGGCTCGCAGGTTGTCGCGCGGGCAACAAAGGAGGCATTCCGGGCATTGGCCGGAAGCGATGCAATTGCAAAGGACGGTAAGCGATTGAGAACAATTCGGAAGATCGATCCGGAGGAACTGTGCAGAAAGATCCTGTCAAGAAGCTGAAAGTACTCTTTCTATGCACGGGTAATTCCTGTCGCAGCCAGATCGCGGAAGGATGGGCACGGGCGATGAAAGGCGATGAGATCGATGCGTATTACGCCGGTATCGAGACCCACGGACTGAATCCCAACGCGGTGAAGGTCATGGCTGAGGCGGGCGTAGATATCGCAGGGCAGACATCAAAGTTGATCGACAGGCTGATGGACATTCCATTCGATTACGTTGTTACCGTCTGCGACCATGCTCGCGACGCCTGCCCCGTGTTCCCCGGTAAAGCCCCAGTCGTACACGCACCGTTTGATGATCCTCCGAAGCTGGCAGAGACCGCGACCGACACAGAGGAGGCGCTGAATCACTATCGGCGCGTCCGCGATGAGATCCGGGCATTTGTCGAAACGCTTCCTCAAAGCCTCCCTTCTGCAACCGGGAGAGAAAGGACAACATCCCCGTGAAGACTGATGAGCGCAAGATGACGAACATATTCGAGCGCTACCTGACCGTGTGGGTGGGGCTCTGTATTGTGATCGGCATCGTCCTCGGAAAGATTGCACCGGGCCTGGCCCAGGCGCTGGATGGAATGGCCATCTCCGTGAACGGAGCACCTGTCGTTTCCATCCCCATCGCCATATGCCTTTTCTTCATGATGTATCCCATCATGGTAAAGATCGATTTCGCCGCAGTCGTCAAAGCGGGGAAGAGCATCAAGCCCGTAGGGCTAACGCTCTTCATCAACTGGGCGATCAAGCCATTTACCATGTTCGCCATTGCGTATCTCTTTCTCGGCATTCTGTTCCGTGGTTTCATAGGTCCCGAAGCAACAGACCTGGTCAGAATGCCGTTCGGACTGGATCTGGCGACTGGAGAGACGTATGGATCCGGCACGATCGTATTGCATGAGGGTGTGAAGATGCTGCAGGTACCCCTATGGCGAAGCTACTTCGCCGGCTGCATACTGCTCGGCATAGCGCCATGCACGGCTATGGTCCTCGTATGGGGCTTCCTGGCGAGGGGCAATGACGGACACACCCTCGTTATGGTCGCTATCAATTCGCTGACCATGCTCCTTCTCTACGGGGTACTCGGGGGATTCCTGCTCGGCGTAGGCAAGCTGCCCGTGCCATGGCAGGCATTACTCCTGTCAATCGGCATCTACGTTGCCCTGCCGCTGGTGGCAGGATACTTCTCTCGCCGTCTGATCATCGCAAAGAAGGGCGAAACATGGTTCAAAGAGAAATTCCTTCATGTGCTGACGCCCATCACCATAGGTGCACTATTGTTGACCCTGGTGCTTCTCTTCTCATTCAAGGGGGAGGTGATTCTGTCGAACCCCCTGACCATTCTCTGGATCGCCGTCCCGCTCTTCATTCAGACCTGCCTGATTTTCGCACTTGGCTATGTCCTGGCAAGATGGATGAAGCTGAAGTACGCAGATGCAGCGCCCTCCGCGATGATCGGCGCGTCTAATCATTTCGAGGTCGCAATAGCGACAGCAAC
>SPBP01000320.1 GCA_004525935.1 Lentisphaerales bacterium
CCCATCCAGGGACTCGGCAACGACGTCCACTTCCATCGGGCCGCCATCCGTCCCCGTCCCCCACCATCGGCTGGCCGGTCCCCATTCATACCCGCCTATCCCGGAGAATGGAACACTGGCCCTGGCCAGTTCCTCCCATACAGCCGACACATGGAGCGGCAACTGCTTTCTAACGGCCTTCGCAACCGCCGGCACACTGCCAACTTCAAGTTGCGATTTGTTCGGCTGGATGAACCTGAAGTGGAACAGAAGAAACGGGTCCGCGATCTTGTAGAGCGTCCTCCGCGTTGACTTCGTGTTCTCGCCGAAAGGCGTTTCGCGTCGCACGTAACCAAGATCCACAAGTTGGACCAGGGGCCGCAACAGGCTCGTGGCGGGCTTTCCAAGACAGGCGGCGATCTCCGACAGCCTGTGACAGCCCTGGCCTATGACGGACAGCAGGGAATAGGGCTGAACGGCGCTCCGCATATCGTCCAGAAGCAGTCCCATCGGTTCTTCGTGGAGCACACCGTTGCGGTCCAACACGAGCTCGCGGATTCCCTCCTCCAGTCCGTCGAACGGCAACGCCAGTTCCCAGTAGCGCGGCACACCCCCCCACACGGAATAGGCCTCGACCGCCTTGTCACCCTTAAGCCCCAGACCATCACGAATCCATCCCGCCTTGAGGGGTTCAATTTTCAGGATTTCGAGCGCCCGTCCGTAGAGGGGCGCGGTTCGCTCCAGGACCAGCCCGTGCATCATCCGCTGCGATGAACCGCATAGGATCAGGTTCAGATTCTTGGCCCCAGGCCCATCGATATACTTCTGCAGAATGCTGGGCAACGCCGGAGACTGTTGCGCAAGGTACGGAAACTCGTCGATGCACAACGAGATGGGTCGGTCAAGACGCGTGTTCAGGTTGAGCAACAAGGAATCCCATGTGGCATAGCCGGCGGAGGAAAAATGCGGTACGACTCTATCGGCTTCCGCTGCCAGGTCCCGGATCTGCAGTGACGGCTCTTTCTGGTCGGCCAGGTAGTACACGTCCTGGGCCGAGATCACGCGTTGGAGGAGCGTTGACTTGCCGCAACGCCGACGGCCGTAAATGACCGCCAGAGCACCCCCGCGGGCGTTCATGGCCCGCCGCAGCCGCTTCTGTTCATCCTGCCTGTTGAAAAACCGCTCTGTCATGGTGAAAGTGCACTTGTTTTATGTTTCACGAACATTATGTGTGTCATACATAATGTACGCCACCTGCCCCACATGGTCAATCGAGTTAGAGAGAAACGCTGAAAAACTGAAAGGGTTGAGGGAAAATGCTGAAATGCTGAAAGCTGAAATGCTGAAAGGGGGAAAATGAGAATTAACCGCGAATTTTGCGAATTGGGCGAAGTTAGAGAGAAATGCTGAAAGGCTGAGTGTTCATGGATGGTGTGCGGGATTGTCGGGTCAGACCGCGTCTCGAGAATCGAAACTACATGGTTTCCACTTCGGGGGTGGATTGGGGCCTTGTGGGGTACATCTCGTCATGGTCTGGAGAAAAGCCGCTGCGGTTGACCTTGTTCGTCTTAAGGGCCTCATCAACCCCGCCGATTCCAGCTCCACCGTCAACTGTATCGACGGTGATTATGAGGTGGTGTCCAGCAGGGTTGTCGGCGGGGTTTCAAAAAATGTATCCAGTGGGATCCCGTTGCCGCCGATGACAAGGCAGCGGCTCTCTGGATAGCGTTGGCGGAAATGATGCAACCCACTGGCCTTGTTCGCGGTGCCGCTCTTAACTTCGATCGCCCAGATCGTGTTGCCGCGCTGCACGACAAAATCGACCTCGTGGCCGGCATGACGCCAATGGGAAATGCTGAAAGCGGTGGGCGATAACGCATTCAACAGGTAGGCTCCCACGGCATTTTCCACAAGTCGTCCCCACATGGATGAATTGCCCCGCAAACCGGCAAAGGTTTCCGTCGATAACGCGCTGATGAGTGCATTGTTCCAGAGGATCAGCTTCGGACTGCCTGCCCGCTTCCGTATCTGGCCCTTGGCGAACACGGGCAGTCCGCTCACCAGGAACGCGGATTCAAGCAATTCCAGATAATGCGATAGTGTGGTCGTATTGCCGGCATCCTGCAGTTGCCCGAGCATTTTGTTGAAGGAAAGGATCTGTGCCGGATAAGCAGCGGACAGCAAAAACAGATGCCGAAGCAAGGCCGGCTTCCGAACTACCTGCAGTTGCAGCACGTCGCGGGCAAGAACGGTCTCGATCAGGGAGTCGGTCACATAACGCTTCCAATGGTCCTGGTGACCGGCGAACTCGGCTGATCCTGGATAGCCACCGAAATACAGCCACTGGTCAAGCGACCAATCAAACGCAGTCCGGCATTCACTGTAGGACCAATGCGGACAACGGTGCAGGAAGAATCGGCCGCTCATCGATTCCGAAAGTCCCGATTGCAGCAGCAGGGAAGATGAGCCAAGGATCAACAGCCGAATGTCCGCCCGACGCGGCATGTTCGCATCCCAGAGGCGTTTAATGACTTCGCTCCAGCCTGAAACCTTCTGAATCTCGTCAAGGACAAGCAGCACGGGTTGCTGTTCACTCGTGGACCGACTTGCCGCAAGGCTCCATTGCGTTTCGATCCATTCCGGCCCCGGCGGGATTGGAGCATCCGCTGAAGCGTAGACCGACAGGAAGGGAAGCTTGTCGATCAATTGCTTCGCCAACGTGGTTTTGCCGACCTGCCTCGGGCCGATCAACGCCTGCACAACAGAGGGATGCTGCATGCAGAATGCACGAAGCTCCGATAGGATCGGACGTTCATATGCTTTCGTGTTACTCATTAGCTGCGTTAAAGTACTCAATAAACTAGATGCTGTCAATGCCAAGGGTTGGAAGGTTGGCAGTGAGCCGGTAAAATTGGTTGGTCGGCGAAACGGTTGGCAGTGAATCGGTATCTTCTGCGCAAGATTCCGACGGTTCACGGCCCCGTCGGTACGCTCTGTACCCGCCGGGCTGCGAACGGCGGGCTTTCACTAGAGACGACGTCCTGCAATTCCGTCGTTCCTTTACTGTTTTGGCAAATTATCAGATGGCGGTTGGCCCGCAAGTCCCCTCGGAACGGCGTGGGGCGCCACACCGCAGACTGCCAGCCAAGCGTACAGGATGCCCGGACTGCGGAAGGGTATATCGTCAGGCTGTGCAATAAGACGGCCAGCAGCCCCACTCATGCCAGCGCCAGGGCGGGCGTTGGATGGCAACGGACTTGGGGGTTCTCCTGCCAGATCTGCGACGCAGCCCGCACCATAAAAACCCGCGTGTCTAGCTCATGCGCGAGCTTGGTGCTATACAAGCCGCTGGCCTCTTTAGCCAGGGGATCGCCCCCCATGGATGCGACAACGAAAAAGG
>SPBP01000297.1 GCA_004525935.1 Lentisphaerales bacterium
CAAGTCGCCCTCTAAACGGTAGGATACTGGCAGATCTGCGTTACGCAGGAGAATGGGAAATCTGTCCGGCATGAATGAGAAGCAGACAGAGGGATTCAACAATCGGCCGACGACGAAGTCGCCGTTCCGCCCGACATATGTTCTGGCGACAATCATGCTTGGCCTGTGTCTGTTCGCCGTCTTCACCACCGAGTTAGGCCGGGTCGACATACAACAACCCGCCCCACCCCCGCCAGGGACAGGCCGGTCCAGGACGCCCCGCTCGCAAGTGAATGCGCGGGTGCCATCTTCTGACTCAGACAAGTCAGAAGAGATCCCCGTTGGGTCGAAAGCTACCGAAGGTACTTCACTCGACAGCGCGACACCAGGTCCTGCTGATCTTCGGACACGGAAGACGCCGACAACGAAGGGAGGCCGGGCCAGGGCAACCCTTGTGGCATATCCATCGGCGTCGGGAAGCCGGTACGATGACCACACGCCCTCAGAACCACGTGCCGACGCACTGTTGCCCGGACAGGTACTAATCTCGGATCACACCAGTATTACGACCACTTCCGGGGTCGTATACGAGAACTGCACACTGACCCGCGTAGAGCCGGATGGGATTTCCGTGCGCCATGTCTGCGGAGTCGCGAAGATTCCATTTCCGGAACTACCACCCGAGTACGCGAAGGCATACGATTACGATCCCGACAAAGCCTACGTGTATGCCGAGGAAGCGGCAAGAAAGCGAGAGGCGGCACGGGCATCCGCCGCGCGAGGCGCCGCGCCGACCCGCACAGCGGGAACCATGGGCACGGGCCGATCCTACTACCAGCCTGTCTCTCAGGGCACCGGCGACAGGAGCATCAGCCCGCGATTGAGCAGCCGCGTCTACCTGCAACCATCCTCAATCCGCAGGATCGGCGAGCCCACTCCCGGTATCCGCAGGATCGGCGAGGACGATCCCCGCATCCGTAAGCTGGGTGAATAGGGCCCGGGGCCTCCGAATCCATGAGTTTCCTCTGAGGCTGTCGAAGTTCTCGAAAAATGCTTCATGTTTTGTGGCGCCGCCGACGGCTGTCGCATATATTATCTGCTTCTTTCGTTGGAAGGGACGCTATGCGAGACGGAGAATGGATCGCCATACTTGATTTCGGTTCGCAGTACAGCCAGCTCATTGCCAGGCGAGTGCGCGAGCTGCACGTATACTCGGAGCTGATCCGATTCGATACTCCGGCAAAGATTCTTGCTGCCCGCAAGCCCGCCGGCATCATTTTATCCGGCGGCCCGTCCAGTGTCTTTGAGCCCGGTGCACCACTTGCCGACCCTGAGATCTATCGACTCGGCATCCCGGTACTCGGCATCTGTTACGGCATGCAGATGACCGCGCACCTGCTCGGTGGCACGGTAAAGCCGGGCAATTCCCGCGAATACGGCAGCGCATCAATACGCATCTCCAATCCTTCAGTCCTGTTTAAGGACTTGCCCGATGCTCTCGACGTCTGGATGAGCCACGGCGACCAGGTCGAGCAGATGCCCACGGGTTTTGAGAAACTGGCCGGCACTTCAACCTGTCCCGTCGCAGCCATGGGTGATGACAGCCGCCGGATCTATGGACTCCAGTTTCATCCGGAAGTGGTTCATACGCCGCTCGGCATGGAAGTACTCAAGCGGTTTGTTTTCAACCTGTGCGGTACGACCGGCGACTGGGAAATGGCGCAGTTCATACGGGAAAGCATCAGGTTGATACGTGAAGAGGTAGGGTCGAACCATGTCGTCTGCGGCCTGAGTGGTGGCGTGGATTCCTCAGTCGTCGCCGTGCTTCTGCAAAAGGCAATCGGCGACCAGCTTCACTGCATCTTCGTCGACAACGGTGTACTCAGGCATGGTGAGGCGCAGCAGGTTGAGAACACGTTTGCCGGGAAATTCGGAATCGACCTGAAAGTGGTCGACGCCGCCGATCTTTTCCTCGACGGGTTGAAGGGGCTGATTGATCCCGAGCAGAAGAGAAAAACAATCGGACGCATATTCATCGACGTCTTCGCTGAGGAAGCGCGCAAGCTCGGCAACATCAAGTGCCTGGCACAGGGTACCCTCTATCCCGACGTGATAGAAAGTGTTTCCCCTATCGGAGGACCGTCTGCAACAATCAAGAGCCATCACAACGTAGGCGGGTTACCCGAGAAACTGGATTTCAAGTTGATTGAGCCGGTCAGAGAGCTTTTCAAGGATGAGGTACGAATCCTCGGCTCGGAGCTGGGGCTCCCGGACGAGATAGTCCACCGCCAGCCCTTCCCGGGGCCCGGTCTCGCGGTGCGAATCCTCGGCGAAGTCACCGCCGCGCGCGTGACAATGCTCCAGCAGGCCGACTTGCGCGTCCAGCAGGAGATTACAAAGCTTGATAACTACAGGCAGATATGGCAGTCGTTCGCAGTACTCCTTCCAGTGCAAACCGTCGGAGTCATGGGCGACAGCAGAACGTACGAGAACGTTGCCGCTCTCCGGGTGGTCGAAAGCAAGGATGCCATGACAGCCGATTGGTGCCGAATTCCATACGACACGCTTGCCCGTATATCGAACAGGATTATCAATGAGGTGCAGGGAATCAACCGGGTGGTTTTTGACATAAGCTCCAAACCCCCTGCCACAATCGAGTGGGAATAGAGTAAAGAAGTGCTGAACTCGGAGCGCGGAACGCGGAATGTGACGCGACAAGCGTAACGAGAAACAATCCCGACATCGCGCAATTCGTCAGTACAACACTTGCCGCCTATCCGACTTCGCCATGCGCGGCCTCAGCGGTCAAGAGTCGGGTTCTAGATGTCAATATCGCGTTTTCGAGGACGAGGACGATTAACAGCTTGGCCTTCAGGACAGGGCTGTGGATCCCCTCTCCTTCAGGCCGCAGACTTCAATCGTCCTCGTCCTCGTCCTCAGTGAGCGGAGCGAACGGTCCTCGCGTGCCAGGCCGTAGCCCCGACCTCGAAGAGAGTCGGGAGACGAAGGCTGGTCCTCGAAGAAGGCGCCAATACGAATGGGAACCAGGGCAAACTGCAGCAGGTGACTTGTGCCATCCCGGGCTAATCGCCCGCCGGCAAGTACAGCCGGTACTTGCCCGTGCTGCGACCAAGCACGTAATTCGCACAAATTGCGTCGAGCATTCGGCTTGTGAAGTACGGGCTCACCTCGGTTTCAGGATCGCACCCGATGACAACAAGCCTGAACATGCGTGAATCGATCATGTCGACAACCGTCGAGTCGTTCCATCGCCCTGACTTTGCCAGTTGAACGAACTGGTACGGCTGAAAGATGATCGCCATGTCGGCCGCGATGAGATAGCCGATATCCTCACAGAGAACGGGGTTGCCCGACGCCTTGAGTTCGGCGATAACAGTTCGGCCCGTCTCAAGATCACTTTCGGACGGCACGTTCGAGACCGCCGTGCTTGCGAGTTCCTGTTCATAGGTTCGCGTGAACACCATCGCGGGTTCTATGGGCAGGTAAAGGATCATCTGCGCCGCAAATACCGCCGCAAGCAGAAGCAGAAGAATACCCAGTTGTGCCCGAAACCACATGGCAGCTTTCACCTCGAAGAATGTCCAGATCGCGCAGATCATAAGTCGGCGGCGGCACAAAGACAAGCCGGCCCTGGCAGGCTGCAGCTTCGCGATG
>SPBP01000472.1 GCA_004525935.1 Lentisphaerales bacterium
CTCTCGGCCCGCCGCAGCCGTGCCTCGTCAATATCGGTGACCACCAGCACGCCGGGCTGACAGGGTCCATGAACCAGGTAATCAATGCAGCCCAGCCCCATCGGCCCGGCCCCGGCGAGTATCGCACACTTCCCACCGGGCACTATGCCCATCGTATGCTCATAACTCGTGTGAACAGTGTGGTACTGTGCATGTACTGCCCCGACGACACAGGACATCGGCTCACTGAGCGAGGCCTTGAAGAAGTCCTCTCCGCCGTACGGAAGGAAACAATCATGCTTAAGCACAACAGCAGGCACAATGATCCGGCTCGCCATCCCGCCAATGTGCCGGAACGAATAGCCCGGTGCAGCTTCAGGACATGCCGCATCCTCGATAGCCGGCTGGATACTGAACTTCTCACCGGGCTTGAATCGATCCTTCCATTGTGAGCCAACGTCCAGGATACGACCCGCAAACTCGTGCCCGATGATGGTCGGGTGTTCGGCAACGTCTTTGGGCACCCTCTTGTGGTCAGCGCCCTGCAATGCCGCCTTGTGGGACGACATGCACACCGAATTACTGACTACCTCACAAAGGATTTCGTCATCCTGCATGTCCGGCAGTTCAAACGTATCCAGTCGCAGATCGTTCTTACCGTGAATCCTCAGAGCAGTTGTTTTCATAACTGACACCTTACACGACGCACTCCTTCGTCACAACTCCGAATTGCAGTCCAGGTGTCGGGTGCCGGGAATGAATAGAATCCTCCCGCAGAGCCGCAGAGGTGCAGAGAACTACGGGACAACGGGACAACGGGACTACAGGACTAGAAGATAGAAAATGCATGTGTTGGAGTTTGGGGGTGTGGGAGTATGGGAGCGTCAATCGTCCTCGTCCTCGTCCTCAGTGAGCGGAGCGAACGGTCCTCGTCCTCGATCTTTCACTGGTTGCGTTTCCTGTCAGGAATGGGTCTATGTGGGTGTGTGGTGGCGGGGACCCTTGCGACGAGGCCCGGCCGGGAGAGCCCGAAACCCGAACTGCCGAGGACGAGGACGAGGACGAGGACGATTAAAACGGACACCGGCCTGCCCTCCGTAGCCTCGGCGAAGGAGGGACACCCGACACATCCCCCACAAATACCTACCGGCAGTTGTCAACTTCTGCGCCCGGAAACACCATCGCCGCCCCGAACTCCTCCTGGAACTCGGGGTCCATGGACAGGTCAACATGCTCCGTCCTGCTCGCGGCCCGCTCGGCACGCATCTTCTCTTTCCCGGAAAGCAGGATCCTCTTCGCACCGAACGACGCCGCGTTCCCGATATACCGAATTCGGCTGGAGGGTATCGGCGGGAGCATACCGATCCGTCTCGCATTCCGGCGTCGGATAAAGTTCCCGAATGCGCCTGCAATAAGGACAACATCCAGGTCCTCCGGCTTCAGGCCTGCCACCTTGAGAAGAATCGCTATGCCTGCCCGTATCGCCCCATTCGCAAGTTGAAGTTCACGAACGTCCCGTTGATGGATGTGGATATCGCTACCGGTCTCCGTTTCCGGCGCAGGCACAAGCACGAAGTCATACCCATCCCCTGCCTGCACCAGCCGTCCCTTGAGCCCGGCCGGCAGATTCTTAATACCGTCTCCTCCGACCCGGCCACCTTCATCCATAACACCGTGTCGCAGCATCTCCGCAGCAGCATCAACAAGTCCGGTTCCGCAAATGCCCTGCGGCTTGCAAGCACCGATAACATTGAGCCTGATATCCCCGTCAGCGTACTCCACCTTCTCGATTGCACCGCGGGCCGCTCGCATTCCGTTCACGATCCGCGCCCCTTCAAAAGCCGGACCTGCTGCGACCGATGCGGCAACCATCTTTCCGTCCGAGACAAGCACCAGTTCTCCGTTGGTCCCGATATCAATCAGCAACCCGCGTCCCTCGAACCGATCCAGCCCACCGGATATGATGCCGGCAACCGTATCGCCACCGATGAAGCCTCCGATAAGCGGCAGCACATATGCCGAGCCAGCCGCCCCGATCCCGATATCCAACTCCGATCCGGAAACGGATATCGCATCACATGAAACCGGTTCAAACGGTATTTCGCCAAGCGGCGAAGGATCGATTCCTGCAAGCAGGTGCTCCATTGTCGTGTTCCCTGCGAAAACAGCAC
>SPBP01000443.1 GCA_004525935.1 Lentisphaerales bacterium
GAGTGATCGGGGTGCCTAGCAAACCTGGAGGCCTGAACATAAAGGAATGACTGCAGCCCCAGAAGCGACATCCGCACTGAAGTCACTGTGCGAGAGTTTGTGAGCTAGCCGACCTTATCGCGTTGTGGGGAAGGCCGAAGTAGTGCTAGACATTACTCCCGAGAGGGTAACACCCTCAAGTGGCAAAGGGACTCTCGGTTAGCAGCGGGCAAACGGGGAAATATCGTCTGGACACAGTGCCAGAGGAACGATACGAACGGAACTGAATGTCGAGCCAGCCGGATAATCCGCTGGTCGAGGGCGCATGCAGGCAGGTGCTTTAACCTTCGACCAACAGGAAAAGACGTCTGGGGATAAGCTGTTGCCGCCAACCGGATCCGGGAAATCCGGCCGTCCGGGATGAGAAGGGGGCTCGGAGGAAACGTGAGCTATGGCAGAACTGGGAACCCGCTGTGCAATCGAAAGAGCACAGACCGGAAACCCTCCGCCTAACGCTGCGCGCACCTCTGATCTACCCGAGCCGCTGGTGCGCCGGAACGTTGGCCCCGAGAAATACACTTGACGACACTGTAATCATTGCGTACACTGTATTACATAACGGTGGAGGAACATCATGAGCACAGCCATTTCAGTCCGTTTGTCTGACAGCGTTGCAAAGAAGCTCGGTCGTGTCGCAAAGGAGGCCGAGCGATCACGCTCATTCGTTGTTCAAAAAGCGGTCGAAACATATCTTGACGATTTTGCCGACCTTCAGGTCGCGCTGGATCGTCTTCGCGACAACTCGGACCCCGTAATCTCCAGCGCCGAGATGAGGGCCTCTCTTGGGCTATAACATTGACTATAAGAAGTCCGTCGCGAAGGATCTCAAACGCATTGGCAAGGCCAACGCAAAACGCGTTCTGGACAGAATCGACGAGGAACTTATCGAGAATCCAGGGCGATTCCCCGCCCTCAGTGGTCCGTTCGCCGGCATGCGCAAGTTTCGTGTGGGTGATTATCGCGTGATTTTCGTGATCATAGACCAAGATGTCCTGGTTCTGAGGATTCAGGATCGCAAGGACGTCTATCGCAAGAGATAGATGGGCCAACCACAAATTCGACGGTACGGCGAATACGCCGCCCGTCAATTCTACGTTGTGCCTGAGAAATAAGGAATAGACAATACTGGATACATGGCATATTCTTTATGCATAGATAAGACAAACTATATGCATGGAGATCCTTATGAGAACAACGCTTGATCTTCCCGAAGCGCTCATGGCCGACGCGATGAAGGCCTCTCACCAACGGACAAAGACTGCTGTCATTGTGACGGCGCTGGAGGATCTGGTGCGCAAGAACCGAGTCCGGAACCTGCGTAACTTCAGGGGCAAAGTGGATTTGGATATAGACCTGAACACCTTGCGCAAACGCAGATGAGTGTTCTGGTCGACAGTTCAGTTTGGATCGCATATTTCGGCGGTTCCGACGATCGCGGAAAGCTTGATTTTCTGATTGAGGACAATCTTGTTGTTGTCAACAAGCTGATCTTGGTTGAGCTCATTCCCTTTCTGCATCTGAAGCGGCAACAGAAGCTAATCTCACTCATGCATGAAATTGCATGCCCTACGCTTACAGTTGATTGGGATGATCTGACACAAATGCAAATCAAATGCCTGCGTAACGGAATCAACAATGTTGGCATTCCCGACTTGATGATCGCACAACATGCCATCCAGAATCATCTGGAACTCTATTCGCACGACAAGCACTTCCGGTTGCTCGCCAAGCACATGCCGCTCACGATGCATTGAAGAGGCACAACAAGTTTCTGCACGTTATCGACGCTAGCGCCGAAACGTGAGAAATGACGTTATCTTTTGAATGAATAATCATTTTCCCTGGCATCACTATCACCGATACAGCATAATCTTACCAGTAAGACTATAGGAGGATTGGAAATGAACACACTGGCTACAGCCAGAATGTCATCCAAAGGACAAGTTGTAATTCCTGAGGATATCAGAAACAAGCTCGGCCTAACGACCGGATCACAGTTCGTCGTTGTTGGAGAGAACGATGTTGTTATCATGAAAACTATCACACAACCATCCATGCGAGATTTTGACACTCTGATCAAGAAAGCTCGAAAACAAGCTCTGTCGGCCGGCATGACAAAATCCGACATATCCAAAGCGATCGTTGGTGCTAGAGAAAAATAATGGGGTCTTCCGCAGAATCTGTGGGTAGATTCGTATCTGTTTCGAAGCCTGAACTGGTAATCAACCTGAGTCGTTGGAAGCGGATCGGGTAAGGGTATCCGAGTAAGAGTGGCGAGTAAGAAAGCGAGTAAGTGTCAGCAATC
>SPBP01000244.1 GCA_004525935.1 Lentisphaerales bacterium
AGCGAGTTGTATCGCCCCGATCGCCACAGTTACCGGGAAGTCGGCTTTGCCGAACACGTTACGCTCAACGTCACGAACGATGGCCTCGAGCGCGGTGCGGCTTTCGTCTTCGGTCATGCCGGACAGGCACAGGATGAATACGTCGGCACCGTAGCGGGCGAGCAGGTCCATATCCCGTACGTTCTTTCTGACGATGCCCACCACATCGGCCAGCAGACTGTGCGCCTCGTCAATACCGTAAACATCCACGAACTTTCGAAATGCCTCTGCACTGATCAATGACAGGACGAGCGGGTAATCGTGAGTCTGTGCCCGTTGCAGCTCTGTTGCGAAGGCGGGCACAAATGCTTTGTATTTCATAGCATTGGATGCGTCGTCAGTCTGGGACAGTTCTTTGCTCGTGAGAAGAAGGTCGAACTTCTCAACCAGTTGACCAACAAGATATCCGACAACCTGCAGGTGAAGAAGGTCCGAATCGAGGAAGCCGTCGGTGCCCGTGCGATCACTGTAGATGTAACCAATCCCGCGTTGGTTGCAGATAATGGGCACAACCAGAATCGAATCAAAGTCGTGTTCCATCTTCAGCTCGGAATACATCGGCTTCGATCGATCCATGCCGTTGAGCATGAGCGGGCCCTGTTCCATGACCACGCGTGCTACGTGCGGGCTGGGTCCGTTCTGATGAAACTTCTTCACGAACGTATAGCTGATATGCCGTGAGGTCTTTATCCGCAGTTCGTTCGTGTCGTCGTCTATGAAGACGACTGCTGCGCTCTGGCAGGGGAAATACTCCTTAAGGCTATCCATTATTACATGAAGCGCCTCCTCAAGGGATAAGGCGCTTTCAGCCTTGCGCATGACGTGCAGAAGCCACCCACCCAGGGTCTTTTCGCTCTTGTCTGTCATATGAAGGTCTCCCTTCCTTCCGTTGTTCGCTCAGTCTCCAGCGCTAGGCCGGACTGCCATCTTCTTTTGAGTCGACTATCTTTGTGGAGCAGGGCTCCATTGCAGCAAGCTTCTGCAGCAGGTCATATTTTGCGACGAACAACTTGTCGGCTTGCTCGAGGAGTTTCCGGGACTGGTCTGGGTTGGACTGCGCCAGGCTGCGGAACCGGACCTCCTTCAACGCATGCTCACTGAATTTCATTGTCGGCGGCTTGGAATCGAGAAGGAACGGATTCTTGCCCTGAGCACTCAACTCGGGGTTGTATCGGTAGAGCGGGAAATGCCCCGAGGCGACCGCGTCCTTCTGCTCCTGCATGCCGGTAGTCATGTTGATTCCGTGTGCGATGCACTGTGAGTAGGCAATGATCAGAGAAGGCCCATCATACGCTTCGGCTTCAGCAAAGGCCCTGACGGTCTGGGAGGGATTGGCGCCAAGAGCCACCTGTGCCACATAGATGTTTCCATATGTCATTGAAATCATACCCAGATCCTTCTTCTGCATCGGCTTCCCGGATGCGGCAAATTTTGCCACAGCGCCCATGGGCGTTGACTTCGAGGCCTGCCCGCCAGTGTTGGAATACACTTCGGTGTCGAGTACAAGTACGTTGATATTACGACCCGAAGCCAGCACGTGATCCAGACCGCCGTACCCGATGTCATATGCCCACCCGTCGCCGCCGAGTGCCCAGACCGACTTCTCGACTAGGTAGTCGGCTACCGTTACAAGCTGCCTGCAAGAATCACAATCACAACCCGCAAGCGACTGCTTCAGATCCGATACGCGTGCGCGCTGTTCCTCAATGGCTATCTGGCCATCCTGTTTCGCGTCACGCACAGAGATCAGAAGATCCCTCAGCTTCCCGGCGACCTTGCAGTCGGATCCGTCAAGAAGCTTGCCGATCAATTCCAATGCGTATGTATTGAATTTGTCAACGGCCAGCCGCATGCCGTAGGCGAATTCGGCGGCGTCCTCGAACAGCGAGTTGGACCATATTGGACCGCGACCGTCACCACGGGTCGTATAGGGAGTTGTCGGCAGGTTGCCTCCGTAAATAGAGGAACATCCGGTTGCGTTCCCGATCATCAGGCGGTCCCCGAACAGTTGTGTCAGCAACTTCACGTACGGAGTTTCTCCGCAGCCTGCGCATGCGCCGGAGAACTCGAAGAGCGGGGCAGCAAGCTGACTGCCCTTGACCGTTGCGGGATTGTAGAGCTTCTGGTCAACATCAGGGATGCCGAGGAAGAAATCAAAATTCGCTGCCTCGGTTTCCCTCAATGGTAGCTGTTGAGCCATGTTGATGGCATGCCTGCCGGTAGGCTGCTTCGTTTCCTTGTCCTTCTCCTTTGCAGGACAGGTTTGAACGCATACTCCGCAACCTGTGCAGTCTTCAGGAGCAACCTGAACGGTCCATTTCATGCCCTCGAATCCCTTGCCCTTCGCGTCCACGGACTTGAAGCCTTCTGGCGCCTTGTCGAGGCATGCAGTATCATAAACCTTCGTCCGGATTGCCGCGTGGGGACAGACAAGCGAGCACATTGCGCACTGAATGCATAGCTCGGGGACCCATTCAGGAATCTCTACAGCAATGTTCCGCTTTTCGTACTTTGTAGTACCAGTGGGCCATGTGCCGTCCGGCGGCATAAGGCTAACCGGGAGCGTGTCCCCCTCCTGCCGCATCAGTGTTGCGGTAACATTCTGCACGAACTCGGGTGCTCCGGCGGGAACAGTAGGATGCATGTGCAGTTTGCCTGCAGGCTCAGCAGGGATTGGGACCGGCTTCAATCCCGCGACTGAACTGTCAACGGCCTTGAAGTTCATTTTGACCACTTCCTCGCCCTTCCGGCTGTAGGTCTTCTTGATCGCTTTCTTCAGAGAGTCCACCGCCTCCTCAGGTGGCAGAATGCCGGAAATATAGAAGAAACAGGTCTGCATTATAGTATTGATCCGAGCGCCGAGCCCGAGATCATTTGCCAGTGATATGGCGTCGACGACGTATAGCTTGATCTGCTTGTCGATGATCTGCCGCTCGACTTCGTCCGGCATGTGATCCCATATTTCATCGGGGCCGAACGGACTGGCCACGAGAAACGTAGCGCCCTTCTTCGCGCTGGCCAGCATGTCGTACTTTTCGAGAAACGAGAAGTTGTGACAGGCCACAAAGTCGGCCTTGGTGCAAAGATAGGGGCTCCGAATCAATTCCTTTCCGAACCGGAGATGCGATACAGTCATTGCGCCGGCCTTCTTTGAATCGTATACAAAATAGCCCTGCGCAAAGTTCTCGGTGTCTGTCCCGATGATCTTGATCGAGTTCTTGTTGGCTCCTACTGTGCCATCCGACCCGAGTCCGTAGAACATGCATTCAACGCGGCCCGGATGGTCGAGATGGTAAGAGTAGTCTACCTCGAGACTGGTGTTCGATACGTCGTCTGTTATTCCGACCGTGAAGTGATTCTTTGGCTTGTCCGCCGCCAGGTTGTCAATAACCGCCTTCACCATAGCCGGACTGAATTCCTTGGAACCAAGCCCGTAGCGTCCGCCTATGATCCGAGGGTAGAACTCGGTCTGCATGAGCTTTTCGCCCTGTGCCTCACCAACAGCGGTACGCACGTCCTCGTAGAGTGGATCGCCGATTGCCCCAGGCTCCTTCGTTCGGTCCAGAACAGCGATTGCCTTCACCGTGGAGGGCAGGGCGGTGACGAAAGCCTTTATGTCAAACGGACGGAAGAGCCGCACCTTGAGAACACCTACCTTTTCACCTTGTTTAACGAGATGCTCGACGGTCTCGTGTACCGTCTCGGCGCCGGAGCCCATGACGATGATGACCTTTTCGGCGTCAGGCGCTCCCACGTAATCAAACAGCTTGTACTGCCGGCCGGTTAACTTGGCGAACTTGTCCATCTGTTTCTGTACTATCCCGGGTGCGGCAAGATAGTAATTGTTAACTGTTTCACGACCCTGGAAATAGACATCGGGATTCTGGGCAGTACCGCGGATCTTGGGGCGATCCGGCGAGAGGCCCCTCAGTCTGTGAGCCCTCACAAGATCGTCCGATATCATCTCCCGCATGATGTCTCGCGATATTTCCTCGACTTTCTGGACCTCGTGGGAACTGCGAAATCCATCAAAGAAATGCAGAAACGGGATTCGTGTCTCCAGTGTTGATGCGTGGGAAATCAGTGCCATGTCTCCGATTTCCTGGATGCTTGATGACGCAAGGAGCGCAAATCCGGCCGAACGGACGGCCATAACGTCCGAATGGTCACCAAAAATAGATAGCGCCTGCGCGGCAAGTGACCGTGCCGAGACGTGGAATACCGTGCTGGTCAGTTCCCCGGCAATCTTGTACATGTTCGGAATCATGAGCAGCAGGCCCTGCGATGCCGTGAAGGTTGTTGTCAGCGCGCCGGAGGTGAGTGCACCGTGGACTGCGCCGCTCGCGCCGCCTTCCGATTGAAGCTCGACCACGTCCGGAATTGTCCCCCATAGGTTCGTGACCCCGGCGGCGCTGAGCTCATCCGCAGTCTCTCCCCTTCGCCCTGGGCTGTTGCCGGAGCGGCAACCTCGACGCCCATCACCCCGTTGTACGG
>SPBP01000366.1 GCA_004525935.1 Lentisphaerales bacterium
GGCTCATGGTGCAGGATGACCGCGGATGCCGACTATGCATACGTCGACGGTTCAGGCTATAGCTATTTCAGGTTGCTGTTGAATGGAATGGAACTCACGAGCGCCAACGGAGCCGTAAACCGTGACGGAACAGGCGGTGGTGGCGGGGCATGGAATACATTGATCGCAACCAATGGGCCTCATGCACCCGAGTGGATCGCAATATCGAACTACCTGGGAGCCGCGATAAAGGCTTACGTTGATGATCTGGTTGTGACCGCCATCGCTCCGGATTTCTCAGCACCGGCTCAGGCTACTGTCACCATCGTGGCAACCGACCCGGTGGCAAGTGAATCATACTATGATACGGGCACATTCACCGTCACACGCGCGGGTGGAGACACTAATCTGCCCGTGATAGTGCGTTATACAGCCAGTGGCTCGGCAGTCGGCGGTGTTGACTACGATTCATTGTCGGGAGCGCTCTTTCTTCCCGCCCGCGGGCTGTCGGGAGATATCACCATCGTTCCGATGAGCAGCCCCGGCCGGGAAGACGTGAAGACCGTCACCGTTACTCTCGTGAGTAATGCCTATTGTGTTGCCGGATCTCCGTCCAGTGACACGGTCTCAATTTACAGCGATGAGAATGAGGCCAACCGAAGGCACAGGGAAGCGTCAAGCCGCAGTACGGGCATTATAGTCTCGGAAATAATGTATCATCCTGGCCCCCGCGAGGACGGCAGGAACCTGGAATTCGTCGAGTTCTATAATACTGAATGGGTCGATATTGATATCAGCGGATATCGGATGTCCGGCGCCGCAGACTACACGTTTCCCGCGGATGCCATCCTCGGCAGACGCGGAAGCATCGTGGTCGCCGCTAATCCGGCCGACATGGAAGCGGTATACGGAATTCCAAATGCTTATGGTCCCTATTCCAATAGCCTCGGCAACGCGTCAGGTACGGTCAGGCTGAGAAATGCCATGGATGCAGTCCTGCTGGAAGTGGAGTATTCCGACAGTTGGCCGTGGCCGATCGGCGCCGATGGGGCGGGTCATTCACTTGTTCTGGTCAAGCCGGACTACGGCGAGAACGATTACAGGGCATGGGGTCAAAGCAGTCTGTTCGGCGGGACGCCCGGCTTTGCGGACGCCTACGCCCTTCTCGTGCCCTCCGTCCTGATTAACGAATTCCTTGCACATACTGACGATCCACAGTACGACTACATCGAGCTGTATAATCCCAGCCCTGACCCGGTTGACATCTCCGGTTGCGTGCTTACCGACGACCCCGCAACCAACAAGTTCGTTGTGCCCCCCTTAACCGTCATACCGGCCTACGGATTCCTGGCCTTCTCAACGAATGCACCGTACTACCTGGACTACGAACTGAGTTCCGCGGGCGATTCAGTATTCCTGATTGGTTCGAATCAGAAGTTCGTGATTGATGCCGTCCGATTCGGCGCGCAGAAGAATGGTGTTCCCAGCGGTCGCTATCCAGATGGTTCGCCGGCTTTCCACCAGCTGACAACACCCACCGTGGCAGCAAGTAATGCGCCGCTGTTCATTGGTGATATCGTCATAAACGAAATCATGTTTAACCCGATATCGGGTAGTGATGACGACGAATTTGTCGAGCTTTTCAATAAAGGTACCGGATCAGTAGACGTGAGCTACTGGAGGTTCGTTGACGGAATCGACTTCATGTTCTCGAACGGTACGGCAATCGGTCCGGGAGAGTACCTGGTTGTCGCCAGGAACGTGACGAATGTGGTGGCGCGATATTCGGCGCTGGATACCGGAAACACCGTCGGCGATTACAGCGGGGCGCTCGCGAACAGGGGCGAACGCCTCGCGTTGGCGATGCCTGACGATCCCGATTTGCCATACCAGGATTTTGTCGTTGTGGATGAAGTGTTCTATTCCGACGGTGAGCGATGGGGCAGGTGGGCAGATGGTGGTGGAAGCAGCCTTGAACTGATCGATCCGCGGAGCGATAACCGGCTTGAAATGAACTGGTCGGGCAGCAACGAAAGGTCGAAAGATACGAGCCTGTGGACCACAATCTCGGGCACCGGCACACTCGACAACGGCAAGGACGATGCCTCGGAAAGACTTCAGGAGTTGCAGGTGATACTGCTGGGAAGCGGCGAATGTCTCGTTGACAACATTTCGATTACCAAGAGCGGCGGGGCAAACCTTGTTCCGGATAACGGATCGTTTGAAAGCGGTATGGGAAGCTGGATCATACAGGGCAACCACGAGGATTCGCATCTTGAAACGAGCGAGGGTTACGGATCGGCAAAGAGTCTGCATCTCGTTGCTGAGGCGGGCGGCGACAATGGTTCGAATCGCGCGGAAAGCGATATCAACGGCGGCCTGAACATCAATGACACGAACGTCACGATAAGCGCCAAGGTGCGCTGGCTTGCCGGGCACAGGGATATTCTATTCCGCCTTCAGGGCAATCACCTTGAGGCCGTCGGCACAATGGATGTGCCGCCCGACCTCGGGACTCCGGGCGCCCGCAATTCCTGCTTCTCCACGAATGCCGGACCGGCCATCAGCGATGTTCAGCATTATCCGCTTCTGCCGGGCGCGAACTCGAACGTGATCGTGTCCGCCAGGATCCACGACCCGGACGGCCTGGATTATGTCCGCGTGAAGTACCGGCCTGACCCGGGGAGTTATTTCTCGCTCGACATGAATGATAACGGAACCGGTGGTGACGCAGTGAAGGGGGACGGCGTGTTCAGCGCTACGGTCCCGGGACAGTCGGCTAACACGCTCATGGCTTTCTACGTTGAGACCAGCGATCTTCACGCGCAGCCCGCCGTGACCATCTTTCCGGAGAGCACCCCGGACCACGAATGCCTCGTAATGTTCGGACAGACAATGCCGTCAGGTGATTTCGGGACATACAGGTTCTATATCACCAGCGCGACAAGGGCGAACTGGACGGCGGCTCCGAAGTGTGGAAACAAACTCATGCCGTGCACAGTGATCTA
>SPBP01000447.1 GCA_004525935.1 Lentisphaerales bacterium
AACCGTATTCAAAATGGCTGCGCCATTTTGAAACGGTTAGTTGAGCCCGTTCGCCAAATGGCCAAAGTTTCCTGCCGTGACAAGTAGGCCCATCATATGCTAGATTCAAGAGTGAGTTCTGACAGGAGAAACTGATGCCAAAGATACTCATGATCCTCGGCTGGAGGGTGTTTTTCTACTCGAATGAGGGAAACGAGCCCATCCATGTCCACTGTCAGAAAGGAGATGCTGAAGCGAAGTACTGGATTGATGTTGATGGGTTTGAAGCCATTGAAGCCTACGCATACAATCTAAGTCCAGCGGACAAACGAACTGTGCGAAAGATTATCTTCCAGCATTTCGACTACATCGTGACTGAATGGAATAAGTTTCTGGAGACAAGAAATGGATAAAGCACACGACATCCGAAACGCAAGGGTCGATGGAGATCAATTGTTTCTTACAGTTGACGGAACCGACCACACGATCAATCTCTGCAAGCAGTCCAAACGGCTCGCCTCGGCGAGCCAGAGTGAACGAGCACACTTCATTCTGTCTTCCTCCGGATACGGAATCCACTGGCCCGATGTTGATGAAGATCTGTCCATCGACGCACTGGTTGGAATCAAGCATTCCTCTCCTTTAATCGAAGCCACAGTCTGATTGAACTGGCGAACAAAAACAGGATTAGATGGAAAGGAATAGGGGTCACGTCTCGTCATTCGTCATTTGAGATTTGTAACACTGAAAAACACTTCCATAATGAGACGTGTTTGGGAATCAACAAGGCCACAAACAAAAGAAGAGAAACAGCCCAACCAAAAAATTCAGACTATTTTCGCTTAGCGCGAAAAAGTCTGATTCTAACGTTGATGCGAATCAAGAGATTGACGTCCGGTCAGAATAGTGCTACATTGTCTTACCATGAATACATTAACCATACGTTTGCCTGATGAACTACGAACAGAACTCGACGAGATCAGTCGCGAGCAGAACAAGCCGGTGAGTGAAGTTGTGCGCAATTCGCTCCGTCGCTATTGCGCTGTGGAAAGGTTCCGATCGCTTCGCGGGAAGGTGCTCCCGTTTGCAGAAGCGCAGGGCTTCCTGACGGACGAGGACGTTTTCAAGGCGATCTCGTGAAGGTGTTGCTCGACGCCAATGTGATCGTGGCGGCGTTCGCCGCCCACGGCCTTTGTGAGGTTGTGTTTGAGGTCTGTCTTGACGCACATGACCTGCTCTTGAGCACGGAGTCGCTTGACGAAGTCAGCAATAACCTTCGCAAGAAGATTAAGCTACCTGATGCCACCGTCGCCTCCATCCTCCGTCTGCTCCGTGACAACAGTGAACTCCACTCACCGCATCACGTACCCGCAGAGGCGTGCCGTGACCCGAAGGACCTGCACATTCTCGGGCTCGCCGAATCTGGTGGCGCCGATTGCATAGTGACCGGCGACAAGGACTTGCTGACCTTGAGGAAATTCAAATCCTGCAAGATCCTAACGCCGCGACAGTTTTCGGATCTGATCCATGGCAAACGCATCCAACATCAGCCTGGAGAGACGCTTGACAGCGCGCCTCAGGCAAGCGTTGGCTCGTAAGATCAGGTGGACAAGGCGGCACTGCTCAGGTAGCATAAGTGCATGCCAGTTGTGTTCAGATACAAGGGCTATCGGTTCTTCTTCTATTCAAACGAGGGAATGCCCCGCGAGCCGTTGCACGTGCATGTGCGGAGGGGGAAAGCTGTGGCGAAGTTCTGGCTGGAGCCGGAACCGGCTGTGGCAGAAGCATACGCAATGACTGGTGCTGAACTGCACGAATTGCTCGACGTTGCCGTTGAGCATAGGGGCGAAATTGAAAGGTTCTGGAATGAGTACTTTGGTAGCTGAACCCGTGGCGCAACGTATCCGGTTTGATGCAGAAACGATGTGGGTCGAACTGGCCGATGGCCGCCAGCTTGGCGTTCCACTTGTCTATTTTCCACGTCTGCTCCAAGCAACGCCACAGCAACGCAACGCCTACACGCTCAGTGGTGGCGGGACCGGTTTACACTGGGATGAGATGAATGAGGATATCTCGGTGCCCAATCTGCTCGCCGGCGTTGGCGACCGCACGCGCAAGACCCATTGAGGTCCGAGCCAACCAACAACTCGAGAGTATTCGCACGTACCGCACGAAACTCTCAGTTGAATCGTTGGTGCGCCACGCTGGCGCACGTATCTAGCGGGGTGTGAGTTCCCGTTGCGGCAAGTCTAACTCCTTGCCGTATATCGAGTGTTGGACCTCCGGCGGAGCCGGGAGGCGAACAAAGGAGGTTAAGCGTACACAG
>SPBP01000393.1 GCA_004525935.1 Lentisphaerales bacterium
CAGGAAGACGATCCGCGCGTTACGCGGCTCGGTCGGATCCTCCGCAAGTTCCGGCTGGACGAGATTCCGCAGCTGTGGAATATCCTTCGTGGTGAGATGAGTATTGTCGGGCCAAGGCCCGAGCAGCCCGAGCTGGCTGACGAGTTGGAGAAGGTCATTCCTCACTACCGTGAACGCGAGAATATGCCGCCGGGGCTTACCGGCTGGGCGCAGGTGCGTTATCCATACGGCAGGAATGTCGAGGATGCGCGGCGGAAGCTTGAGTTTGACCTGTATTACCTGAAGAACCTGTCCATCAAGCTCGATGTCCAGATCCTGCTTCAGACCCTGCGTATCGTGTTGCTCGGCAAAGAGCGGCACGCGTGATGACCCTTGGTTTCCCAACCTTTGTCGTGAGCCTAGAAGCGAATGGCGCTTAGATAAGACCTGTTTTGCATGAATCGTGTCTGTGATACGTGCCATTCAATGACGAAATACCCCAATACCCCCCTGCAGGAATTGGCTAGTGAGAGGGATCGACAAAGATTGCGACAAAGATTTTTGGGGGGGATGGATCCTCATGTCGATTCGTGGGTAGAAGCAGTTAGAATGGCCGCGGGTTCTTGACTATTTTGAATGAAGCTATATTCGAGGTTGACCAAAGCCTGCATATACTCATATAGGACGGCACTTGCCATGCCGGATACTGCTGCCTTGAAAACTCGGTTGACAGGACCGAGATTTCAAGCTTACTATTCCGGCATGATAGCGCGATCTGGTCATCTTGAAGTCCTGAAGCAACTGCTTAAGACGAATCCTGTTGTGGGCATTGTGGGCGCTCGGCAAGTCGGCAAGACCACGCTGGCCCGAATGCTGTGCGCAACGCACGGGAATCGGATGCACTACTTTGATCTCGAGGATCCGGATGACATGGCGCGGCTGGCCGATCCGGCATTGGCGCTGAAACCATTGCGCGGATTGGTTGTCATTGATGAAGTGCAGCAACTTCCGGGACTGTTTCCCGTATTGCGCGTTCTTGCGGACCGTCCGCGAACCCCCGCACGCTTTCTTATACTGGGCAGCGCATCCCCACAACTGTTGGACCGCGGTTCGGAGACACTGGCCGGGCGCATTGCCTATCACGGATTGACAGGGCTGTCCCTGCAGGAGGTAGGACCGAGCCAGGTGCGCCAACTGTGGCTCAGGGGTGGCTTCCCGCGCGCATTTCTTGCGCGCGACAATGCTGAGAGCATGGCATGGCGCCGCAATTTCGTCCGGAGTTTCCTGGAGCGCGATCTCCCTAATCTCGGTGTGCGGGTAGCCTCAGCCGCCATGCGGCGGTTCTGGACCATGCTGGCACACTATCACGGCCAGGTGTGGAACGCTTCCGAGTTCGGCCGATCCTTTGGGGTTGCCGATACGACGGTCCGTCACTATTTGGACATCATGACATCGGCCCTTATTCTGCGTCAGCTTCAACCCTGGCACGCCAACATCTCGAAGCGGCAGGTCAAGGCGCCCAAAGTCTATATAGCTGATTCAGGACTTCTTCACACGCTGTTGCGGCAATCGGACATGAAGGATCTGCAGGCTCACCCGCGGGTCGGGGCGTCGTGGGAGGGCTTTGTCATTGAACAGGTCATCGCCCGGGTACGGGCGGAACCCGAGGAGTGTTTCTTCTGGGCCACTCACGCCGGAGCCGAGCTTGACCTCATGGTCGTCCGTGGGCGGCGCCGTATAGGCTTTGAAGCCAAGCTGACCGGGGCCCCCGCCGTCACGCGATCGATGATCATAGCCATGCGGGATCTGAGTCTGGAGCGTCTAGATGTAATACATGCCGGGGACCACACGTTCCCTCTTGCAGACAAGATACGGGCCGTGCCGCTTTCAAGAATCCTCACGGACATTGCGCCGCTTCGCTGAGGACGAGAACGACGGATAAAGCAGTTAAGATGACTCCTGGATAAGCAGTTAGAGAGATTGGCGACATGACATTCTTCTGTACTCTGCTCTTCATGTTCATGGTTTTCTGGCGGCCCCAGGAATGGCTCGTGCCGCAGCTTTACGGCTGGCCGTTACTTGACGTTGTTGTCGGCGTCGCAGTGCTTGCCTTTCTCGTTGAGGTCCGCGAGAAACGTATCCGCATACCCAAGGGCCCGGTGCCCTGGCTTCTGCTCGGCCTGGTCATAGCCTCCGCGATGTCGCATGTGCCTCATACGTATTTTGTGGGTATGATCGACGCCATAGCGGATACCTGGAAGATCTGTTTCTTTACCTTCCTCTTCTTCAGCGTTCTCGATCGGCCGAAAAGACTGCGCGCGGTTGCGAGGGTATTTGTCGTCATGACCTGCGTCATGGCTGTTCATGCGCTTCTGCAGAAGTATCGTGGCTATGGATTTGTCGGCCAGCGCCCCATGTGGGTGATGAGACCGAGCCTGGAAGAGCCGATCATCAGGACGTTGTTCTTCGGGATCTTCGAGGATCCCAACGATCTTGCCCAGATCCTGGTTACTGCCATTCCGCTCTGCTTTGTGATCACAAAGAAGCCCGGCCCATGGTCTGTGTTGCTGTCGATTCTTGCCGCGTCCCTGCTTGTTGCCGGATTTCTCACGACCCATTCAAGAGGTGGAATGGTTGCCATGGCGGCCGTCATTGGCGTCGGCGTACTGCTCATGTTGCCGCGGCGCTGGTTCCTGCCGCTGCTCGTTGTGGGTGCGCTTGCGGCCCTGGTCATGCTGCCTATGTTGGG
>SPBP01000377.1 GCA_004525935.1 Lentisphaerales bacterium
GATTCCGCGCGGAAGGCGGTAACCGCCACCTCTGAGCCTCCATCGTAGTCCCGCACGGCCCGGACGAGATCGAACACATCCTTACTCTCAGCGCGATTGTGGTACGCCTGGAGTTTCAGACAAATGAACGGGCCGACCTCACAAATCTTGATCCGTTCTCTCACCTCGGCGCCGTAGAGATCCTTGCCGGACACGTCGACCTCGCGATACAACGCCAACGCGCGATCGACCCCAAATACCGCGATCATCGGAATGTCATCCACCATCGCGCTGTCAGGTGCTTCTTCGCCAGGTTTGTCCGTGAGAAAATCCAGAAACAGGTTCGTCTTCCCGATGGTTTTCACGAACCGCTTGTTCCCCCAATCGAACCCGGCCTTTTCCAACCGCGTTTTCGTTGTGTCGTACATTCCACTGCTCAGGGCGAGCGACACACCCAAGTCAACATCCATCGTTACGGGTTGAAGGGCCTCAGCCGCCGGACGGCAAATGTACCGCGGCACCAGACCCCCAACCAAGACGAGGTCTTCGGTCATGTCGTGCAGGACGGCCCACACCGTCAGTAGCGCTGATTCCGAGCGCGCGGTGTCTTCTGCTGAGTAGTCCTCGTAGTGCTCCATTTTCACGGCTTACGAAATCCCTCCCACGAGCGCAGTGCTTCGGCCTGGTCAGGCCCCCGGAACCCAACTTGAAGCAGGTCGAGATAGATCTGCACATCACAAGCTATCGGGATCCCGTCCACTCGGCGAATCGCTTGAAATACACCTGCATCCTTCGGCGTAATCAACCAGAGCTTCCCGCCTGAGGATACCTCTCGTGCACCGAGTTCCGCGGCCAGCCGCACGCCGGGCGTCTCGGCCACGTACGCCGAGACGATGGGCACGTCTGCGTATGGAAACCGCCGGCCAGCCGCGAACCACTGCGTGAAGGCGACCTCCCCAGTCGCGCACTGCAATACCCGCTTCGCCAGCTTCGACAGATCGCCTTCAAGAGCTGAATACTGCCGCAGGTTGCCCCGCTTCTTCCAAGTGTCCGCCTCCTTCCAAGCGTCCAGCAGGCCATCGGCATCCGTCACACTCCAATCGCCGCGGCTGCCGGCAACCCATCCCTCCGCGGTGGCTTGCTTCAGCAGTCTCGAAAGCAAGCCCTGGCTCAGTCCGGTGAACTCGGCCAGTTCGGTCTGCCGCCACTGGCGCTCGGGGAAGGACAGAAGCACCCGAGCCAGCCGCGAGCCCTTCAAAGAGAACGGATTGACCGGAGCTTCACCTGTGCGATACTGCACGGGGCCACGCGACGTCTCCCGGTCAACGAGCACGCCCTTCGCCCGCAGCCAGATTCGCCCATTGAGATCCAGGCAATTCACCCCGAGCCGCTTGCAGTGCTGCACCAGGGATCGTGTCGCCTGCACCGTGGCCAGAAGGGGTGCTGTCCCGCTCACGGCCCGCTCCGCCAGCTTCTCGACATCTTTTACCGACGGACGCAACTTGCAAGCGACGTCGAACCGGTGGATCTTTCCGTCCACATTGACCTCCGCAACGAAATCCCAGTTGCTGCCCTCGGCCCGCTCGATGCGAAAGCTGGGAGTATGCCAATCCGTCAGCGCCTGGCCAACAGCAGCCTCCAAGTCCTGCCCTGTCTCTATGACTTGAGTATTCACGGAAAGCCCTCTATTACTGATTAGTAATATTACCCCTAAAGGTAATAGAAACAAGTGAAAAAAAGGCGAAAAGAGCATCTATTCTGAGGGGATGGTCCTCACATCTCAACATTTGCACCAAATCTGAGACTTGCCCGCTTCGCCGGGATCAGTTCCACTCACATACCCACACACTCACAAACCATCAGTTCTCCACTACGCCCGGGAGAATAACAATGGCACAGCCTATTGTCGAGGGAATGGGGTGGGGACAATTGTGGTCTTTCGAACTACAGGATTCGCCGCAAATAATCTCGAACGCATGCGGAAGTTCTATCGGACGCATCCAATTTCACCGACGTCGGTGAAATGGGGCTGGACTCATTGATTCAGCACGCTGCTTTACGGTCACATATGGATTCGCAGACAACTCAGATCAGTATGCGAATAAGTATGATCATTCCGAGGCACATCAAAGCAGACGGCAACATTAGCGCGATCGCGTACCACCGAACTTTTCGAAAAGCCACTGGACGTATTGAGGTCGGCCATCCTTGTTGCACAAACGCCATGACGACCTTCTCTTTCGATTCATCCCAGCTCAAGTTCCAAAGAAGACCCGCATTGACATACATACAAGAAGACAAGTACATGTTTTCCAACCAAGCATCTGTGTAATAGCCATTCTTGAGCAATAGATAGATATCATAAGACCAGCTTGCAGAGAACAGCATGAGGCAAACAGCCACAATCCCTAACCATAGGGGTCTTCTTCCTCTCGCAACCAAGTACATCATACCCACAGCCCATGGCGCGGTAGAATACGTCAACACAGACATGAAACTAGAATCAATGAAGTCCCATGTGTGGTCACCGCTGTAGGGTCCGGCGATTATAAGCGCGCCCATGGCGACAATGAACGTTGCGGCTTTCCATGGAGCAAGCACGAACCGCCAGTAGCCGGTTCGAAACATGGTAATCTGGCGCCATCTAACGATCAGAACAACGGCTACAATCGCCGATACCGTTAGATACGCAGCTACGTAGGCTTTCAATGGAGCGTCCATATTATCAATAAGCGGCATCCATGTAATCATTCCTTTAACAAGCACGGGAAGCGAAAGCTCTAGGCGGGATTGGGGTCAGCCCTTTTGAATCAAGATTAGGTGCAGTCATGGACTCTCCTTCGCACGCCGTTGCCTTCGACTGTCCAATTCCGACTCAATCC
>SPBP01000107.1 GCA_004525935.1 Lentisphaerales bacterium
CACGCGAGGGTTCAACAAGGTTGATTCGAGCAGCGGTTCGATATGCACGGGAGAATGGTCGGCCGAAAGTGACGCTGGTTCACAAAGGCAATATAATGAAATTCACAGAAGGCGCTTTCAAGGAGTGGGGATACGAAACTGTCCGAAAGGAGTTGTCGGATATTGCCGTGGTGGCTGAGGATTGTTCTTCGAATGCACCCGAAGGAAAGGTTCTTGTGAACGACGTTATCGCCGATGCTTTCCTTCAGCAAATCTTAACGCGCCCCTCCGAGTACTCTGTCATTGCCACGTTGAATCTCAATGGCGACTACATCTCGGATGCGCTGGCTGCCTGTGTTGGAGGCATAGGGATGGCGCCTGGTGCGAACATCAACTACGACACCGGAAAGGCGGTTTTTGAGGCAACTCATGGGACAGCGCCGAAATATGCCGGCCAGGATAAGGTCAATCCGGGCTCATTGATCTTGTCTGGAGAGATGATGATGCGATATATGGGCTGGACCGAGGCCGCCGAGCTGGTAATCAAGGGCATCGAAGGCGCAATTGGTGATCGAACGGTTACGTATGACCTTGCCCGGCTGATGGAGGGGGCTCGGACCGTAAAGTGCAGTGAATTCGGGGCTGCCATCTGCAGCCATATGCATTAGCCGCAGCTATCCCCATGCTCCGAAGGCCTTTCCGGGGCAGGCAAGGGGAATCATGGTCTGAGCAGGTTCTTGAGCGTCCGACTCCAGCGCGGTTCTGATCAGTTACCCGAGCCTTCTCTGTCCGATCCCTTCCAGGTTGCGGACAGAGTTGTCACCCCGACCTGGCAGGGATCATGCCAGCCAGTCGCCGGGGCTCCGCAAATAGTTCCCATTTTCTTCCACTTTTCTGTTGACGCCCAATGCCATTTTGGTAAGTTTCTGTGCTTTTGACCCATCCGCCCCAGGTCAGTACCGGGGCGAGTGGCAACACGGAATATGATTGGCTGCAGAGCCTCGCGTTATCCTCTGTTTCCCCAGACGAGAGAGGAGTGGGGGTGTTTTGCAGTTGTACGCCTTACTGAATCGGCGGGAAGAATCGCGGCCCATGTAGCTCAGTTGGTAGAGCACATCCTTGGTAAGGATGAGGTCAGCGGTTCGATCCCGCTCATGGGCTCCACTAAAAGCCCGGTGGGTAATTTGTTGATTACTGAACCACCTGAATTGACAGGCAGCTGAAAGAGAAGACAAGGACATAAGAGGTTGGAGGATTATCATGGCGAAAGAGAAATTCGAGCGTACAAAACCACACGTGAACGTTGGCACGATCGGACACGTCGACCACGGCAAGACAACGTTGACGGCGGCGATCACAAAAGTCCAGGCGCTGAAAGGACTGAGCACATTCATACCTTACGATGAGGTTGCCAAGGCCTCAGAGAGTCAGGGACGACGCGATGCGACCAAGATTCTGACGATCGCTACCTCGCACGTTGAGTACAGCAGCGATAACCGTCACTACGCGCATGTTGACTGTCCGGGTCATGCTGACTACATCAAGAATATGATTACGGGTGCGGCCCAGATGGACGGGGCCGTTCTTGTGGTCAGTGCTTCTGATGGGCCCATGCCTCAGACGCGGGAGCATATTCTGCTGGCGCGCCAGGTTGGTGTTCCGGCGATTGTTGTGTTCCTTAATAAGGTGGACCTGGTCGACGATGAGGAGCTTCTGGAACTCGTGGAACTTGAGGTCAGGGAACTGCTCTCGAAATACGACTTCCCGGGTGACGAGACGCCCATAATCAGGGGCAATTCGCTGGCTGTGGCGCAAATCGAATCTGCGGACGATCCTGCAGCGAAGTGCATCTCGGACTTGCTTGATGCCCTTGATGCCTTCATCCCGGAACCGGTTCGAATCACGGATCAGGCGTTCCTGATGCCGATTGAGGACGTGTTCTCTATCGAGGGCCGCGGAACGGTTGTTACGGGTCGAGTCGAGCGTGGCATCATCAAGGTTGGCGAGGAAGTGGAGATTGTTGGATTGCGCGACACGCAGAAGACAACGGCGACCGGCGTGGAGATGTTCCGGAAGCTGCTCGATGAAGGACGTGCCGGAGACAACATCGGCGTTCTTCTGCGCGGGACAAAGAAAGACGATGTCGAGCGCGGCCAGATGCTGGCGAAGCCGGGTTCGATAACACCTCACACAGATTTCAAGGCAGAGGTCTATGTTCTGAGCAAAGAGGAAGGTGGCCGCCACACTCCGTTCTTCAAAGGGTATCGTCCGCAGTTCTACTTCCGGACCACCGATGTTACTGGTGACGTAACACTGCCGGAAGGTGCGGAAATGGTCATGCCTGGTGACAACGTAAGTGTAGATGTTTCGCTGATACAGCCTGTGGCGATGGAGAAGACGATGCGCTTTGCCATTCGTGAAGGCGGCAGAACCATCGGCGCCGGTACGGTTGTTGAAATAGTGAAGTAACGGAACGCGCTGTTTCGGTTGGTGCGTGACGTGAGGTGAAGACGAAAGGTTGAAGCGATATGCCGAGGGAGATGATAACGCTGGCGTGCACGAGCTGTAAGAGGCGAAGTTACACGAGCACGAAGAACAAGCGGACAACTCCTGATCGGATTGAGTTGAAGAAGTATTGCCGCTTCGAGCGAAAACATGTGATGCACCGGGAAACGCGGTAGTTGCCCAGAATCCGGAGGCCAGTAGCTCAATCGGCAGAGTACCGGTCTCCAAAACCGGTTGTTGGGGGTTCGAGTCCCTCCTGGCCTGCCACATGTGGAGATGCTGCTTGGTGACATGGCTGGGCTGTTGTCTTGACGGCAGATGGGGTGGTTCCGGTGATGCAGTAAGAGTGCCAGGCCGAGGGTGATTGACGATGGGCAGAGTTACTGATGGAGTCCGGGGCGCCGGGAGATTCTTCGGAGAGGTCCGTTCGGAGCTGAAGAAGTCGTCATGGCCGACCAGGAGTGAACTGGTTGAATCGACTATCGTGATCATTATTTGCGTGCTCCTGCTGGGCGCGTTCGTGGGTGCATGCGACAAGATTCTGGTTGCTGCAATAGAGCTATTTATCAGGTGAAGTGAGGGTGTAGATGATGGATAAGAGATGGTACGTGCTGCACACCCTTACCGGCCAGGAGATGAAGGTTAGGGAAAGCATAAGGCGTCGCCTGAAGCAGGAGGGAGTCGAGGATCTCATCGGGGATGTGTTGATACCGACGGAGAAAGTATCGGAGGTAAAGAGGGGCGTCCGGTCGACCACCACTCGCAAGTTTTTCCCGGGTTACGTACTTGTCTATTTGGCTTTGTATGACGAGAACAACGAGATATGCGACAAGACCTGGCATTTCATACGCGAAACACCGGGAATGATCGGCTTCGTTGGCGGTGAGCGACCAGCTCCGTTGCGTCCGGAGGAAGTGGACGTTCTTCTCAGTCAGGTTGAAGAGAAGAAGGAGAAGGTTAAACCGAAGATGAGTTTCGATGTGGGGGAGACCGTGAAGATTGTCGACGGTCCTTTCATGAATTTCAGCGGTGTTGTGGAAGAGATGGATCCGGACAAGGGCAAACTGAAAGTGTCAGTCGCGATTTTCGGGCGCGTGGCCCCGGTAGAACTGGAATATTGGCAGGTGGAGCGTACGTAACGTATGGCTAAAAAGATCACAGGAAAGATAAAGTTGCAGATTCCGGCCGGGCAGGCTAATCCTGCGCCACCGGTGGGTCCGGCGCTTGGTCAGCACGGTGTGAACATTATTGAGTTCTGTAAGGCTTTCAACTCCGCGACTCAGGCCCAGGCAGGTCTGATCATACCGGCAGAGATAACCGTATATCAGGACAGGTCATTTACTTTCATTACAAAGAGCGCACCGGCCGCAGTGTTGCTGAAACGGGCAGCAGGGCTTGCGAAGGGGTCCGCGACGCCCAACAAAGAGAAGGTGGGGAAGGTTACCCACAAGCAGATACTGGAAATAGTCGCATTGAAGGCCAAGGATCTGAACGCGGTGGATCCGGAGCGGGCAGCACGGATCATTGAGGGTACGGCAAGAAGCATGGGCATCATAGTGGAGTCCTGATGAGTAGGCACGGAAAGAAACATATAGATATCAGCAAGAAGCTATCCGGCGAAGTATATGAGCTGGACAATGCGGTGCAGTTCCTGCGTGAGAATCCTGCAGCGAAGTTCGATGAAAGTGTCGAACTTGCCGTGCGGACCGGAGTTGACACCGCGAAATCCGACCAGAGTGTGCGTGGTACTGTAAGCCTTCCGTTCGGAACCGGCAAGAAAGTCAGGGTGGCCGTGTTTGCGAACGGGCCTGCTGCGGAAGCCGCGACGGCTGCTGGTGCGGATCACGTAGGGTTTGAGGACCTTATTGAGAAGGTAAAGGGAGGCTGGCTCGATTTCGACGTTGCTGTTGCAACGCCTGAAGCGATGAAGGAACTGCGGAAGCTGGGAAAGATCCTGGGGCCGCGTGGGCTGATGCCGAATCCTAAAACCGGCACGGTGACCGACGATACGGCTTCAGCCGTCACACAGTGCAAGGCGGGACGTGTTGAGTTCAGAATGGACAAGAATGGCAACGTGCAGTTGCCGATAGGGAAACTTTCGTTTGCGGTAGAGTCACTGGTTGGGAATGCGAACACTGCATTGGACGCAATAAGAGCGCAGCGTCCATCGTCACTCAAAGGGCCGTTCTTCAAGAGCTGCACATTGAGTTCGACGATGGGAGTGGGACTGCGCGTGAATGTCCAGGGCTAAGAGGGGTCTCGAATGAGAGCAGAAAAAGAATCCATAGTTGCTGAAACCAAGCTACTCCTGGATGGTTCGAACTACGTGTTCCTGGTCGACTACACCGGTCTTCAGGTGGAAAAGATGGCAGAGCTTCGCAATAGACTCCAGGTATCCGGCGCCCACATGCGTGTTGTGCGGAATCGCTTCTTGAAGCATATCGCTCGGGATAAGGGGTGGGAGGATCTTGCGACATCCATGGCGGGACCGACTGCGATGATCACTGGTGATGACGACCTTGCGGCAGCAAGAGTTCTGGTTGAGTTCGCCAGGGGCACCGGCAGGCCGGCACTGAAGTGCGGTATTTCCAGCGATGCATTTGTGTCGGGGGATGACATCGCCGTCATGGCGACATTACCTTCTCTCGATGTGATGCGCAGTATACTTTTGGGGACAGCTGCCGCGCCAATGAGGAACCTTGTTGGCGTGCTTGCCCAGAAACTGCGTAGCGTGCTTTATGCACTAAAAGCCGCGGCGGAGAAGAAAGCTGCTGCCTGAAGACTGTTTCTTGCGGGCATTCCCGACCCCGATGCAGGTTGGTAAATGTGCTCGCAACAAAGAGAACCGTAAGTAAGGACAGTATTAAGAAAGAAAAAGGGAGATGGACAATGACTACGGATACCGCCACGACGGAAGTGAAAGAAGAAAAAAGTACGGACAGCAAGGCGCCCGCAGGAGGTAGAATGGACGAATTTGTTGACTGGATCGAATCGATAAGTGTCCGCGAGCTCTCAGTGCTTGTCAAGGCACTGGAGGATCGGCTCGGTGTCAGTGCGGCCGCACCGGTGGCGGTTGCCGCAGCTGGCGCAGGTGGTGGAGGCGCTGCTGCCGAGGAGCAGACCGAGTTTTCAGCAATTCTCACATCAGCCGGCGATCAGAAGATCGCGGTGATCAAGGAAGTGCGCGCGCTGCTGGGGCTGGGGCTGAAAGAGTCCAAGGACCTCGTTGAGTCGGCGCCTAAGCCGCTCAAAGAAGGTGTGACGAAGGCAGAGGCTGAAGAAGTTAAGACGAAGATGGAAGCTGTTGGCGCCAAAGTCGAAATTAAGTAGCACCTGCGGGATGCGGTATTCCGCTGCAGTTCAACGCGAGCCGGAGGAAGGCTAGAATGCAGAGAACCAACTTCGGAAAACTGGTTGACGTTATCGAACCTCCTGATCTGATAGAGGTTCAGACATCGTCCTATGGTAGGTTCCTTCAGACTGATGCGGCCGCGCTGCGTCGCAAGAAGCTCGGGTTGCAGGGGGTCTTCAAGGAAGTCTTTCCTATCGAGAGCTATGACGGGCGGTGTGCTCTCGATTTCGTCAAGTACGAACTGGCCGAGCCGAAGATGGACGTTCTTGAGTGCCTGACGGAAGGCGAGACATACGCCGCACCGCTGCATGTTACGTTCCGGCTGAAGGAAGGCGATGAGGTCCGCGAGGAAACTGTCTACATGGGTGAGATACCCTTGATGACCATGCAGGGCTCGTTCGTGGTCAACGGGGCAGAACGCGTGGTGGTAAGCCAGTTGCACCGGTCGCCGGGCATCTGCTTCGAGAAGTCCGTTCATCCGAATGGCACAATGCTGTATTCGTTCAGGATCATTCCGGATCGTGGATCCTGGATAGAGGTGCAGTTCGATACCTCGGACCTTCTGTGGATGTACCTGGATCGTCAACGCCGCCGCCGCAAGTTCCTTGCCACAACGTTTCTGCGAGCTCTTGGCTATGGAACGGACGAGGAGTTGACCGGGCTGTTCTACACATTTGCAACGCTGTCGCTCAAGAAGAGCCATAGCGAGGAAGAAGTTGCGAAACTGGTATTTAAGGAAGACGTGCTGGACGTCGATTCACAGGCGGTGCTGGCTCGGATGTTCGATCCTGTAACCCAGACCGCTCTTGAACGAATGAGGGCAGCCGGCTGCAAGACAGCAGAAGTGATAGACGTATCATGGGATGGCGGAATTCTACTGAAGAGCATCAGGTCAGACGGGTTCAGGTCCAAGGATGAAGCATTGAAGGACATTTACCACCGGTTGAGGCCGGGCGATCCGGCGACGTCGCCCAACGCGGCGCAGCTGTTGAAGCGCCTGTTCTTTGATGAACGCCGGTACGATCTGGGACGGGTTGGGCGGTACAAGATAAACCAGAAGCTCGATCTGGACGGCAAGGTGCAGGGGAACCTGCGCGTGCTCGACAAGGAAGATGTTGTCGCCTCCATTCGGTATCTGATCAGCATTCGCAAGGGCGAAGGCACAGTCGATGATATCGATCATCTCGGCAGCCGGCGAGTGCGAACGGTTGGTGAATTGCTTGAGAACCAGTGCAGGGTCGGTCTTGCCAGGCTTGAGCGTGTGGTTAAGGAAAGAATGACGCTGTTCGATCCGACGGCTGGCGTTATGACTCCACAGCGCCTGATCAACCCCAAGGCTTTGTCGATTGTCGTAAGGGATTTCTTCGGCAGAAGTCAGTTGAGCCAGTTCATGGACGAGACGAATCCTCTGAGTGGGCTCGCGCACAAGAGAAGGCTAAGCGCGCTGGGGCCGGGTGGACTCAGCCGGGAACGCGCCGGTTTTGAGGTGCGGGACGTGCACAGCAGTCACTACGGCCGGATTTGTCCTATCGAGACGCCTGAGGGTCCGAACATCGGGCTCATATCATCCCTCAGTATTTACGGTAGGGTGAATGACTTCGGATTCATCGAGACTCCTTACAGGAAGGTCAAGGATGGCCGGGTTACGAATGTGGTCGATTATCTTACTGCTGACCAGGAGGAGAAGTTCATCATAGCCCAGGCCAATGCGCCGCTTGATGAGAAGAACTCCTTTGCTCGCGATACCGTATCGGTAAGGCACCGTGGAGAATTCCTGGAAGTTCCGAGGGAGAAGGTTGACTACATGGACGTGTCTCCGAAGCAGGTCGTGAGTATCGCGGCGGGGTCGATTCCGTTCCTGGAGCATGACGATGCCAACCGCGCTCTGATGGGTTCCAACATGATGCGGCAGGCGGTTCCACTGCTGTGCTCGGAGGCGCCATATGTTGCAACCGGACTGGAAGGGCGACTTGCAAAGGATTCCCGCGTGACCATTACGGCAACACATAGCGGCAAGGTAGCCTATGTGTCGGCCGAGAGGATCATTATCACTCCAGATGGGACTCTGCCGGCCAAGCGTGCGAAGAAAGATATGTACCAGGCCTATGGTCTCAGGAAATGCATGCGGTCAAATGCCGGGACGTGTGTGAATCAGCAGCCGATCGTGAAGAGTGGCGATATGATACGGGTGGG
>SPBP01000232.1 GCA_004525935.1 Lentisphaerales bacterium
CAGCCGCGAGCGTGACCCCGATACGCATGGGCGATTCAAAGAATACCAGAGTGTGGGGAAGATCCTTTTCCTGCTCGAAGAACCTGTGGAGTGCGCCGGGCTTACGAGGCGGGAATCCCTTGAACGTGAAGCTCGACGTCGGCAGGCCTGAGGTCAGGAGAGCCACTTCCACTGCACCTGCGCCCGGTATGACCTGCACAGCAATGCCCTCGGCTGCCGCCTGGCTGATCAGGCGGTAACCCGGGTCGCTTATACCCGGATAGCCTGCATTTGTGCACAGTGCCAGACTGCTTCCCCCGAGCATCATCTCGACAAGCCTGGGCGCCATTCTTCCTTCCGTCTGTTCGCGATATGAAACAAGCCGCGGTGTCGGGATGTTATGAGCAGCCAGGAGAATCCGGGTCCGCCGCGTGTCCTCACACGCTATCGCATTGACCTGCCTCAGGACCTCAATTGCCCGGAGAGACACATCCCCAAGATTGCCTATCGGCGTCGCCAGCACGTAGAGCATGATCGTGTTCCCTGATGGATTCGGCATTGGATGCGGGAGACTATTCCTTCGGGATTGCGTCAATATCGGAGGACTCACAATCCGGGCAAAGGCCGTGGCTGAACACCATATTGTGCATGGGTGCGGAACTCATGTCTTTTCAGTGTACTTCTTCACGTCTGCCAGCATTGTCTCGCAGTCCGAGCAGACGAGATGGTTGGAGTCAACAGGATAGTGTTTTAGAAAGTATTCGTTCACATGTTCCCATCTTCCGTCTGACGACTGTACCCTGTGACAGTAGAGACAGGTGCTTACCACGCCTTTGACAATGGCGCGTTGCTGTTCGTATGTGTGACCCACCGCGATGATGCCTGCGGTGATGATTCCGCCGGACAGGAGAAATGTCCTGGACAAGTTGAAGGGCATAGGCGCAGTCCCGAACATAGTTGACGAGAGGTCGAACAACTCGACGACCCAGACGAAGCATCCGAGAAAAACGAATGCCATCAATTGCCAGAATGCTACGCGGGAAAAGGCGTCACCAATGGATAGCTTGCTTTTGGATGTGGCTGTCACTTGGACCTCCTTGATTCAGGTATGTCGAATGAGACACTGTTGAGAGATGATCGTCTTGCGGATTGTAGCTCCGCTGGTGCCAGGGTCAAGAGCAAGAATGACAGATCAAGAATGACATCCTGCGGGGCAATATGATATGCTGCCTCAGGATATCGCCGGATACGGGGCAAGGCAGCTACGGAAAGGATGAGACATGAAGGCGAACAGAAGAATCGTAGAGGTGGTCCTGGATGGGATTGAGATAAGGGCTGCAGGCGGCACTGCCGACGAGAAGACGGGCAAACACGTTGTATCGGCACGGCTCGTATGGCCCCGTCCATCGATTGCTGAGAAGCTGGCAGTTAAAACCATCGGACTGCGTGATGGATCGATCAGTTTCAAGACGGCTGAGTGGCCCGACAAGATACTATTCAAGGAAGTTGTGCAAGGCCCGTTCTCGATATGCATTGAAATATCGGATCGCGTAGCCGCATCAACTGCCGACGGGCTTGCAGGGGAATTGCTGAAGGCGTTTGTCAAGGTGGCTGGGGACGGCGCATCCGAAGTTGCGGGAGTCCCATGGATGGGCTCGTTGCTGCGGGGCCCGTTGCGTTTCCTGGAGAGTATGGGGACGAAGGACGGCACGGGACTGCCCGTTACAGGTTCAGGGAGCATTGATCTTGAAGCCTTACCCGGCTGGAAGGCTGGTGGATGGCGGCGATTTAGGATTCCGCTGGTTACTGCACGCGACATCTGTCGTGTTCAGCGCAGGAGAAGCGGGGGCGAGATGCGCACCATGCGCCAGGTGCTGTTGCGGGCCGGAGAGCAGAACGGGGTCGTTAAGATTGCCCTGCGCCCCTACGATTGACGGCTAAGCTTCGCCTGCAGGTTCAGAACAGGTTGCCCCGGTTCAGGATGGATTTCGGGTCGAAGACCCGGCGTACGGCCTGCATTTCAGCGATACCCTGCTCGCCGAACATTTCACGCAGGAACACCGACTTCAACTTCCCTATTCCGTGTTCAGCTGAGACGCTACCCCCCAGCCGAATAACTTCGCGTGCCCATGTCAGGTACAGCTCCTTACCAACGGCGTACTCCGACATATTGCGAGGGAGAACATTTACATGGATGTGATTGTTTCCGATGTGTCCGAACATGACATAATCCAGCTTATGCTCTTGCAGATCCGCGGAGTAGATCTCGGTGATTCTTTCAAGGGCGTTGTCTGGAACCGCCATGTCGGTTCCGAGCTTGGTCAGTTCTGAATTCTCTTTGCGTCTGTTGTCTATGACCAGATTGACTGCTTCCGGGACCGCGTGTCTGAACGCCTTCAGTTTTTCCAGTTCGCGTGCAGAGGAGGCCAGCCACGCGGCATCCTCATTTCCACCGCATTCGACCATGATTTCGGACATGGCCATGACGGCTTCGCTGACGGCATCCTCATCGGAACCATGATATTCAACGTAAACAGCCGTGTGGCAGCTTTGGGGCAAATCGGGAATCTCGGAAAACGCTGGATTTTCGAGTTTTGCCGCGCGCAGCAGGTCAAGAGAACGCGAGTCGAAATACTCTATTGCCGCAGGTTTTGCCCCGGCTTGTCTCGTGCGCGTAACGAACGCAAGAGTTGCCGTCGATGACGGCAGAAACGAAACGACTCCCCATACTTCGTGTGGGGCCCTGACTAAACGGATATCTATTTCCGAGAGGACTCCGAGGGTTCCTTCTGCCCCGACAAAGAGATCGAGCATATCCATGTCGTCTGCTGCAAAGTATCCGGCCGCGTTCTTGACCGTGGGCATGGCATAGGAAGGAAGACGACCCGCCAGAATGGAACCCGACTCAGTATGAAGGGAGAATGTCCTGCCGTCGGCCTTTTCACGACCTCGTGTGAGTTCGAGAGTCGCTCCGTCGGCGAGCACGACCCGGATGCGCTCAACGTAATCGCGAGTGGGTCCGTATGCGAAGGTGCGTGCGCCGGATGCGTTACACGCGGTCATGCCTCCGATGGCGGCCGATGTCTCAGTGGGATCGGGCGGAAAGAACCATGGCCCGGTGGTCCGAAATGCCTGCAGAGCATCCATGGATTCTGTCGACCAGTTCGTAGTATCGAAACTCGCGGCTGCAATAGCTGCGTTGAGTTGTGAGAGCAGGACACCTGGCTGCGCTGTAATTATGAATGAGTCCGGCTCAGAATCGCTGCGACGCATTCGGGTAATGTCGGTCATCCTGCTCAGGTTAAGGATGTGGCCCCCGTCCGGGACAGCTCCACCGGCGATACCCGTTCGGGCGCCCTGGATCGTAACCGGGACGTCGTTTGCGAACATTTCCGCGACCGTTTCGACGATCTGGGCTTCAGATACAGGAAAGGAGATCGACTGAGCCGTTCCGATGCGTCTTGACTCATCGCGGAGGTAGTCCGGATAGTCGAGTTCAATGTTTCCAAGTATCGTGGCTACCATATAGATGTCCGGACGAAGGGATAAGACTTGAATCCGCAAGTGAAACGATCTTGACTGTAGCTGAAGATCACATGAACACGCAAGCACAGCCTATGATCCCGGGTGTTGAGAACCGATTCCAGGGTGGTGGCACGGGGGGTAATCCGGTGGCGTCGCGTCTGCCGATTCTGCTTTCCAGTCTCGTATTTCCGGGGCTCGGCCAGATGTTCCAGAGACGCTGGTATTCGGGCATATTCTTTGGTGTGGTTTTTTTCGCTTCACTGGTCGCACTCGTCATTCCTGTGGTCGAGACAATCATCGCTTTCTATGGAATGGCAAACATAGACGCTACTTTCGATGCGGCGCCTGATGCGGCGAAGAGACTTGCAGGACAAATAGGGATTCGCTTCGCCTGGGCAATTGCGATCTACGTCATCAACATAGTTGATGTCGGGGTGGCCGATATGAGACGCCGGTCCAAACAACACATCCTGATCGCAACCTAGCAGCCTGTCGGACTTCCCGCCAGAGGCGGGTCTGCCTTTGGCACGATCCGCTTCGCTTCAGGTCCGCCATGCTGCCAGTGGCTCAGGGCCCCGGGGGAGGAGAGGTTGTAAAGGAGGTGGTTTCGGCCTCCTCGAACTGGTCCGGAGCTTCCATGTTAGAGTCACCGTGTTACCGTCTATCATGAGAAGAAATGAAGGGCGCTTCACGTTCGCTTACTCCCTCGATGGCTGGCTCACTTTGAAGGGGCCGCGCTGATAGCGGCTTCGTAGACGGCGCGTACAGATACACCTTTTTCCTTCGCGAGCGCGACACAGTCGTCGTGTTCGGGTGACCTGGTGATGTCCTGATCCCGCCATCGGCCGACTTTCATTCGAACAGGTCCATACGGTGTAATGACCTGCTCATGGCGTCGTGCCAGTACGGTTCGACGCGTTATATGCTCGCGGACCCCGAAAGTTGTGGTCTCACGGAAGATCAGGTCGAGCATTGCCGGCTGCTGATCGGGTCTGCAGAGAACGGAGAGCATTGATCCGGGTCGTTGCTTCTTCATCTGAATAGGAACAGTGAAGACGTCGAGAGCACCTGCTGCCAGCAACTGTTGTGTGAGCGAGCCGGGCAATTCGGGAGAGCTATCGTCAAAATTGCATTCGATCACAAGGAACGGATCGTGCTGATTGCACTGAATCG
>SPBP01000324.1 GCA_004525935.1 Lentisphaerales bacterium
CGGCATCCTGTGCAACTCGAGTTATGTCCTCTAGTGTGACGAGAGAGGCTCGGTTGCTGACTCCGGAGCAGTGGAAGCGGATACAGACGCGGCTTCCGTCAGGACGGACTATCTCCCGGATATTGTCGCCGGCGCGATTCAGGGGGCTTGCATGTTTGCGTTTCGGGGCAGTCTTTTTGGCCAGGGACGAGAGAAGGCGCTGGAGGTCCGAATGCTCGCCGCCAATGATGACTTCCGCAGCCGGGTTGGCATAGAGCAATCTTCCCCGCTCATCCATGACCGCAAGCCCGGAGGCCGAATTCAGAACAATGTCGGCAAGCATGTCAGGATCGGACTGGAATCGATTGGCTGTCGTTTTAAGAGGGGTTGTCGATCGCGGCTTGCTTGTCTTCTTGTGAGTTCGGGATACAGGCCGACTGGGGTTGTCCTTGTTCTTTCGTAATTTACGTTTCACGGTAGATCCGATATTAGCGCCATGACGCCATAGAGTAAAGTGCGCGAGGAATGATGTTTAGAGAAGAATGTGCGATGGAGATCTAGTTCGAGGGATTCTGTCCGGATTTCTCGTAGGCATTCACACGATTCTGTCGGGATTGGAGCATCTCGTTGTTATTGTTGTTTTGTGCCATCCATTCCTTCATGGTCATTCCGTTCAGCTCTTTGTAGCGATGTGGTCCGCTTGGTTTCTTTGCGGGGCGAGGGGCAGTGTTTGCTACGGTGCGATTGGTGCTCCGGTACCTCTTCGGCTTGCGCTTTGAAGAGGAAGTGGCGGCTGATATTGCAGCTGCAAGGATCATAATGACGACCAAAACACCCGCAACGATTGCCACGATCTGGCCGGAATCTCCCTCGCGATCAGGGGATCGAGTTCTTGCTCGGCTCTTTCCGGCTGTTGCGGGACGCCTTGTGGATTTGCCGTTCTTCGCGGCAATCATATTCTTGTCTATTTTTATCTTTACGGCCATAGTTTCAACCGCGTGCCATGTTTATGGGAGACGAACACAACCCCCCACAATCCCTGGCAGGATTATATTGCTCTGGATCCAATAGGCAACAATTTTTTTTATTGATGGCGGATGTCAACGGGTGTCCTGCAGATTCTGGACTGCTGGCGTTCCGGAGCCAATGACGTCTTTGTGGTTGGCGCTTACGCAGGCCATTAACGGGTCAACGGGTGATCGAGGGTCCGATTGTTGATCAGCGGGAGGATATTGCGGGTTATGAGCGGAGACAGACCATGAGAGGAGCAGTGAGGGCCTTGATCGCGCTGGGTTCGGCCACAGCAGTGTGGCTTGGTTTACTCCACTTGCTCTTCATGGCTGATCTTGATGATTTCTTTGGTGGTGACTCGGGGCTTCGTCCGGGCGCGGCCAGCCTTGCAGCCAGGCACGTGAAGATGTGGTCGGAGCCGACCTTGAAGGAACTTGAACTGAAGAAGATGAGGCAGAGTAATGCAGAATGGGATTTCATGGGCCGGACCTTTCTTGTTCTTGCTCTTGCCAATATGAGCCTGAGAGATCCCGGTAGTGCGGATAAGTATGTCGATGTTATCGATAGGATTATTGATGAAACGATCAAGATCGAGGCAGAACACGGAGTGTATTACTTCCTGATGCCTTATGCCAGGGAGCGGCCGTTTATGGCGAAGTCGGGGCGAAGCATCTTTGTGGATGGTGAAATTGCATTGATGCTTGCGGCACGCCGCATCGTCAGGGAAAGCGATGAGTATGCGACTTTGCTTGAGCAGCGCTTGGATTCAATGGTTCATCAGATGAAGGATAGTCCGGTTATGTGCTCGGAAAGCTATCCAGACGAATGTTGGATGTTCTGCAATGCTGTGGGAATGGCTGCACTGCGTATGTCGGACGTGCTTGATGGTACAGACCATTCCGAGTTCATAAGCGACTGGCTGGCGTCTATCAAACGGAATCTTGTTGACTCGGATACGGGAATGTTGATCTCGAGCTTCTCTGTTGACGGCCAAGCGTTTGACGGGCCGGAAGGTTCATCAATCTGGATGGTTGCTCACTGCCTGGACCTGGTGGACCCGGAGTTTGCACGGGATCAGTATTGCCGGGCGCGACAAGAGCTGGGTCGTTCTGTATTGGGATTCGGCTATGCCAGGGAGTGGCCGCGATCCTGGCAGAGCCCGGCCGACGTGGATTCCGGACCAATTATTCCGGTTCTTGAGATGAGTGCAGGCTCGAGTGGTATGGCAGTGCTCGGCGCCGCATCTTTCGAGGATAGAGAGTTTCTTCTCGGGCTGATGACCTCTCTGAAGTTTGCCGGCTTCCCGGTTCGCCGTGACGGCGAATTGAAATTCTGTGCGAGTAACCAGGTGGGAGATGCGGTACTCCTTTATGCGATGGTTCAAGGCCCGGTGTGGGCGTCTGTCAAAAGGCGATGGAACGAGGCGCATGTGTCAAGCGTAGGATGGGTCGATAAATCCGTGCCCGTTGCGGCGGCGGGTGAATTATGAGGTCAGACTTCTTCAAGCTTCCGAGGATCGATGAGCTTCTTTCGCCCCGGGGTTTTCTGAAACGGGCGGCTGTGCTGACGGTTGTGTTTGCGGTGTTCCATGTCGCGGGTCTACGGGAGATGACCAGCTTTCTCTGCGGCATGGCTCCTATGACGGGAGGCGCAGCCAAGCTGTCTGCGTTGATGGGCCTGGGCTACGTTGTCTCGTATCTGGGATTCATTGTCATAGTTCCAATCCTGGTTATTGCCTCGGCCCTGCTTCTTGTCTCTTCTCGAATCTGGCCCGTTAAGCCCCGCGTGTGATAGTAGAGCCGGGCCTGACTATCCCGCGCATTGGGCAAACTTCCGGCAGGTCGCACGGTCCTAATGGCACAGGTCATGCTTTGCTAAGGGTATGTTCGAAAGGTGCTTAAATGTTGCGGTTTATCGTCGTCCGAGGCCACATTGAGCGATTCTGCGTCTCAAAGTTGCAAAGAAAATCGTCATGCGGAGGCAACAGGCATGAGAATACTGTTGATTGACGATGACACGAATATACTGAGTGTTCTAAAGGTGATCCTGGAGTCGAACGGGCATATTGTCGATTGCGCGGATAGTGCCGACGATGCCCTGGATCTCGTAAGCGAGTATGACTACGACTTCGTTCTGGTGGACTTCAAGATGCCAACCCACGATGGCGCGTGGTTTCTTCGAAACGCCCATCTGCGCAGAAATACGAAAGCACTTCTCATGACCGCCTTCCTGACGCCTAATGTTGTCAATACGATGTTCATGTGTGGCGCTAGTGGCTACATCATGAAGCCGTTGGAGCAGCAAGAGGTTCTCCAGCATCTGGCGTTCCACACGGGCTGCTAGAAAGTTTTGCTTCGC
>SPBP01000185.1 GCA_004525935.1 Lentisphaerales bacterium
AGGAACAGAAATGGGCGCGGCGCACGTGACGGGGATGTGGGTGATAAGAATCGGAACAAACGTGGCGACGCTCCCGAACCACAGGGGGGGGATGATGAGCTGTCTGAAGAGGAGGACAGTGACGAGGCGAAAGTGTTCATGGAGGACCTTCTTGTTGGTGTGAATAAGCGATGGCATCTGGACGTGAAAGATGAAGCCATACAGGACGATGTGCTTGCGGTTCTCAGCCCGGCTTTCCGGATTATGGATCTGCCGGAATCGCTGTCCTGCCATACGTCGGCTTACTTCGACGATCTCGGGCCGGATTGGCGGGACGTCTACTCGAGAGATGGCAAGGCGGTTGTGATAGAACGCGCTATGGGCAGGGGATCACTCGTTCTCTTCGCATTGTCGTATGCGTTCTCAAATGAAGCCATGCGGAACGAGCGGCATTCCGGCCTGCTCTCATGGTGCGTGGGAAGAGGAACACGCGTTGTCTTTGATGAGTATCACCACGGAATTGTTGCGCGTCCCGGGATAGGCTCATTGCTCCGTGACTACTCACTGCACTGGGTCGTCGGCGCGTTGCTGTTGCTCGGCGTGTTGTTCGTCTGGCGGAACTCGCTTAGTCTTGTGCCGCCGGTAACGGATGCGGGAGATGCACGTCGCCCGCCAAACCTCGGACGGGATGTCGCCTCGGGCCTTGCCAACCTGCTCCGCAGAAATGTTTCGGACAAGGAAGTCCTCGCTGTCTGTCTCGATGAGTGGATGAAATCGGCGGAAGCCCTTTCGCCAGGGTCCATGCAGGAGATGGATCGGATACGGGAAATGGTGGCGCTTGAGGAACAGAAGACCACAGAACAGCGAGATTACGTCAGGACCTATAACGACATTGTCGAACTATTGAAACGCCGATATAGGGACGGCACAGCGGGTGCCGGTGCGTCAGGCAAGAATGGTACCGGCTTGAAATCACGAAGATGAATAGAACAAGGCAGTCAGATGATTGCGACAGGGAAGGAGAGGAATTGATGAATACTGAACGGTTGAAGGAAGTTCTCGTTGCCGCGAAGAATGAGGTGGGCAAAGTCATCATTGGACAGGGCCGAGTGATTGACCTCACGCTTATTACTATCTTTGTGGGGGGGCACTCGCTTATAGAAGGCGTTCCAGGCGTCGCGAAGACGCTGCTCGTTCGCACTATGGGGGCCGTGCTCGGGTGCGATTCGCAGCGAATACAGTTTACTCCTGATCTCATGCCGGCCGATATCACGGGCACCAATGTGTTCAATCTAAAGGAAAACGTGTTTTCCCTCATAAAGGGACCGGTGTTCACGACCTTCCTGCTTGCCGATGAGATCAACCGGGCTCCCGCAAAGACGCAGTCGGCTCTTCTACAGGCAATGCAGGAACGTAAGGTGTCAATCGACAGGCAGACGCACGAATTGTCGCCGAACTTCACCGTCTTCGCCACACAGAATCCAATAGAGTATGAAGGCACTTACCCTCTTCCCGAAGCGCAGAAAGACAGGTTCCTCTTCAAGATCATGATGAATTGTCCCGAGCGCGATGAGGAACTGGTTCTCGCGCGCAGCATGCTCGGGGGCGATTCACCAGAAACCGTCCTCGAACGAGGGGATGTGGGCCGAGTCGTTGATATGGATGAACTCCCGAAACTGCGTGAAACGTTGCGGGGCGTGACGGTTCGAGAGGAAATAACGTCCTATGTCGTTGATATTATCCGCGCTACACGGAGCCATAACAGTATCCTCGTGGGAGCGGGACCAAGGGGAACACAGGGACTGCTGATGTCTGCTCGCGCGTCAGCTGCCATTGCCGGCCGCGATTTTGTTACGCCGGATGATGTGAAGGACATGGCCGGTCCTGTCCTGGCTCATCGCCTGGTGCTCAGGCCCGAGTTTGAGATAGAGGGTCTTACGGTCGACGAAGTGGTCGAAAACATTCTACAGAAGAGCGTTGTTCCGAGATGATTGTTCCGGGCAAGAGACTCCTTACATGGGCTACCGTGGCCGTGCCAGTGTGCGCCGTCGGAATACTGGTTGATGGCGCGGGGGTGGTGGCTCTGGCGCTGTGCGGGATCTTGGTCGGCATTGTTGTCGTCGACGCTGTTACGGGAAAGGGGCGGCTCAGAAGCGTGGTAGTCAACGTGCCGGATATTGTCAGAACATCGAAGGAAAAGGAAACCGAGATTCCTTTACAGATTGTCGACCGGGAAATGAGGGGCAGAAGACTTGCCATTGGTGTTCAACTTCCGTCACATATCCTTCAGGACTCAGAGTTCGTAGAGACGATCCTGCCTGCAGGTCATCCAGCGGCACGCATTGCACTCAGATGCCGGCCTCAGCGAAGAGGAAGCTTCAAGATCGAACGATTCTTTATTCAAACGCCCTCGCCGATGGGGTTGTGGGATGTTCGGGGCTCGGCGAAAGGGTCACTTGAATTGCGGGTGTACCCGAATCTCCGCAGTGAAAGACGACAGCTTGCCGCGGTATTCCTGCGAAGGGGAATGGCAGGTATTCATGCTCACAGAATGATCGGGAAAGGACGCGAATTCGAGAAGCTGCGTGAGTATATCATGGGAGACAGTTTTGAAGACGTGCATTGGAAGGCCACGGCAAAGCGTGGTAAGCCTGTTACGAAAGTGTTCCAGATCGAGAGAACCCAGGAGTTGTACGTTGTCCTTGATGCTTCGCGAATGATGGCCAAGCCGCGTGGTGAAGCTTCCACTTTGGATCGTTACATTTCCTGTGCGCTCGCGCTCGGTCTCGTGACACAGCAGCAGGGAGACTTGTTCGGTATGCTGACGTTCAGTGATAAAATACATCGCTTCATAAGAGCGGGATCAGGAAGCCTTCACTACAATGCCTGCCGGTACGCTGTCTATACTCTTGAGCCCGGCCTCGTGAATCCCGACTTCGATGCGGTCACATCGTTTATCAGGCTGCATATGAATCGCAGGGCTCTTCTGGTGTTCCTGACGGACCTCAGCGATCCCTTGATCGCCGAGGGCTTTCTTAAGAGCATCCCGATGATCTCGAGAAAACATGTTGTGTTGGTCAATATGATGAAGGAGCCCGGGGTTGAGGAGATATTCAGGGGGGCGGAAGTGGGAAAGGTCGATGATCTTTATGGCAGGCTAGCGGGCCATACGCTCTGGTGCGGTATCAAGGAGCTCGAAAACAAGCTCCGGCAGTACGGTGTGCAGATGTCGCAGGTTGAAAGTCCGAGGATGAGCACACACCTGGTGTCCCAGTATGTGTCAATCAAGAGAAGGCAACTTCTGTAGGTTGAATATGATCATAGATGTTCCCAAATTTGTCAAAACCGAGCGGGCCTTCTGGGAAGAACTGGAGTCGGTGGTTAATCGTTTTGAACGAGATCCACTGACATGCCTCGACATGGAGGAGTTGAAGCGGTTCCATTACCTGTATGCACGGGTTTCGGCAGACCTGTCTAAACTTGCTACGTTCGCGTTCGAGAAAGAAGTGCGTGCGTATCTTGAGGATCTGGTGGCCCGGGCATATGCTGAGATCCACGAGACCCGTCGAATCCCGCATCGTTTCTCTCCGTTCGAATGGTTGCGCTGCACGCTTCCGCATACTTTTCGCGCTCACATTCTGGCATTCAGAGTGGCGTTGGCTGCTACTATGATTGGAGCTATGTTCGGGGCAGGTGTGATGCTCCTGGATCCCAATGCCAAGGATGCGGTTATGCCGTTCAGACAACTGCTCGGTGATCCGGGAGAACGCGTTGCCAGGGAAGAATCCACGCAAGTCGATCACCTGTCCGGGCGTAAGGCGCAAGGAGCGGCATTCTACATTACGCACAATACGAAGATCGCCCTCTTTGTTCTCAGCGCCGGCATAACCTTAGGGGTTGTCACGCTTATACTCCTTTTCTATAACGGCGTTGTGCTGGGGGCCATTTGCCTGGATTATGTGCTATCCGGCGAAACAACGTTCCTGGTCGGGTGGCTGCTGCCGCATGGTTCAGTTGAGATCCCAGCGATTCTTGTTGCAGGACAGGCCGGTCTGGTTCTCGGTGCGGCATTGATAGGATGGGGAAGGAAGATCCCGCTGGCCGATAGGATGCGGGCCGTTGCCCCGGACCTCGTGACACTGGTTTTCGGCGTGGTGCTCATGCTTGGGTGGGCGGCGTTGGTCGAAGCGTTCTTTTCGCAATACCACGAACCCGTGATTCCCTACTCGATAAAGATAGGTGTAGGTATCGTCGAATTGGCTCTCCTGGTTCTATTCTTCTCAAGATGCGGCAGGAAAACACGGAATGACGCTAATGACAAAAGGAAAACAACTGCTGATCAGAACGCCTGAAGGCGTGGAATTCCCCATGCAGATCGCGGGGCCCGTCACGAGGTTCTTCGCGCTTGCGATCGATCGATGCGTCGTAATGCTTGCAAGTTCGGTCGTTACAGTAACGCTATCGCTGGTGGGTTTGTTCAGCATGGATCTGTTTCTGGCCGTCACATCAGTGCTGGGCCTGACGCTGGCACTCGGGTACCCAATCGTGGCCGAATGGCGGTGGCGAGGACAAACGCTGGGCAAGCATGTGCTCAACCTGAGAGTAATCGATGTCCAGGGACTCCGTCTTCAGTTCAGCCAGGTGGTGGTCCGGAATCTATTGCGGTTCTTTGATGAGTTCCCATTAGGCTTTTCTTTTGTTGGTGGCGCGTCACATCTCATCAGTATGCGCGGCCAGCGACTTGGTGATCTTGCAGCCAATACCGTAGTCATCAGGCACGTCCAGGCGAAGGAGCCGGATCTGGATAAGTTGCTCCCCGATAAATACAATTCTTTTCGGGAATATCCGCACCTGGCTGCCAGGTTGCGGCAGTCTGTCTCACCTCACGAGGCTGGCGTCAGCCTCAATGCGGTCACCCGAAGGGACGCGCTGGATGATGTGGAACGGATGCGGCTGTTCAAGATGATGGCGGGTAATTTCAGGGGGCTAGTGAAGTTTCCACAGGAAGCCACCGAAGGTCTGAGTGATGAACAGTATGTGCGTAACGTCGTCGACATCCTGTTTCGCGATGCGGGCTAGCGCTGCCCTTATGCGGCCCAAAGCCGGCGCCGGTACACGAAGGCTGGATCTGCTATAGTTCCCATGGAATGGGCTGTTCATGGGTCTGCACCAATGCGCCATGCTGCGCTATGGCTTTCATAGATTTGCATTGTTGAGGGCCACCATTTCCTGTACATTTCGGCCGGTTTAGATGAAAACATCAAGAAAATACAGGGAAGTGCTCAGGGATGCCCGTCGGATCGTCGTGAAGATCGGGACGCGCGTGCTGGTGCAGAAGAACGGTCGGCAGGAAAAGCAGCGCAT
>SPBP01000062.1 GCA_004525935.1 Lentisphaerales bacterium
AATGTTCAGGCTAGACCCGTTGCCTTCCAATTCGAAAGGCTTGAACATGAACGAATACGAGGCCCTGAAGAAGTCTCTGGCAGTCGGCTGGAATACATGGAACACACGAAGCGTGCTCTCGCATGTTCTGCTCCCCGAAGCGTTCGCCTTGAATCTCGGGATCAAGGAGTACTCGGCCGGAGGGAAGAACACAAGGAACTTGTCGAACGCGCCGAGCGGTACCGGACAACATTGCGCTCGCTCTGGAGCGAGGAATTCGGGATATCCTGACCAGGATTACTGGCGCGGCCGTATCTGGGCGCCAATGAATTTCCTCGTCTACCTGGGCATGAGGAATTATGACCTGTCCGATGCCCGGCTGGACCTGGTCCGAAAGTCGGCTGAACTCCTTCTCAAGGAATGGCGCGAACACGGTCACGTGCACGAGAACTACTGCGGTGATACCGGCCAGGGCTGCGGCAAATGGAACAGCGACAGGTTCTATCACTGGGGTGGTCTGCTCGGCCTCATCTCTTTGATCGAAGCCGGTTACGTTCAGCCGCCTGTGGGAATCAAGCCTGTACACTGACACATCAATCGTCCTCGTCCTCGATCAGTCAGATGGCAACTGACAGGTGGCGCACGCTGTCTCGGCGCGAGCAGAAGAAGCTCTTGAGGGGCCGTGCTGGGGACAGCCTCTTACACGCGGATATCTCAATTTGTCCTGCGGTAATAGTATTCGCCTGAACTACCGAGGACGAGGACCGGCCCGAGGCGCTTGTGCGCTCGGGCTTGAGGACGAGGACGATTCACAGATTAGAGTCAGGGAAGCGGTGCGGCGACGGGGAGTTTGGGCCTCAAGGGACAAGTCGGCGGTTGCTTCTAGTCCAACCGCAGCGCTGAGGAGACCGAAGCTTTCGCCACTTCCTCCACATCCACTTCCCGGCCGAGTTTGTCCGAGAGATAGATTCCCTCGCTGATCAGCATGGTTGCAAGCGCAAGTTCGGCAATCGGCAGAAGTTCCACCCGCCCCTGGGTCGCGGCCACCCATGTCGATCCGGACCGTCTTCGCGCCCAGCATTGCTGCGGCACGCAGATTGGCAAGCGCGTTCTTGTGAAGCCGGTCTCGCTCGGCCGGGTCGTTCTCCCAGATGTGCGCATCGTCTACGCACAGGTTTACAAGCGTCAATTCTTTCTCATCCATTGCCTCGCGGACTTTGCGAATGAAAGAGTCTTCCAATGTCGGCAGCATGCCGTTCCATATGTCCGCGGCGAAAAGCTGGTAACGATGGCGCAGGCTTTCGAGTAATTGAAGACATCCATCTTCCCTTCAGACAGAAGCCCGTGAAACGCATATGACGCAATCGATATTTTCATTCAGGTCTCCGTATTATTATCCGTCGTTGTCTTGTTTCTTGAGCAAGATTTCATCAGTGTAATCAGTGGTTGGCGGTTGTTCGGTTGCGGCTCTGTTGCTCCAGGCTCCTTCCGGCTTTGCATTCGGCCACGGGACCACATATACTCCGCAACCAGTTTCCGAGCAGGAGGAAAGGACGGGCGGAATGGCCTGGCTTTAACCTGCGAAGAAGGGCCCGACTCCCGTGTCCGGTCGTGAACTGCTTTGTTCCGGGCGACCTGAAGATCACCGGCCCGGACGCAGATGAATCCCGCCTGGAACAATATGTCTCCACCGCCCTGGACCGGGCACGTGAGGCACGCGTTGACACCATCGTTTTCGGATCCGGCGCCGCGCGGTACATCCCCGATAAGACGGACCGGGCGCATGCACGGAGCCGGATTATCCGATTCTGCGGTATGGCCGCCGATCTTGCGCACAATAGCGCGGGTGTAGAAATCAGTAATCCTGCCTGCCCCGCGTTCATCGCGGGGTGGCCATCAATATCGGCGTCAATCGGCGTTCATCGGCGGTTGCATTTCAGTGTTCCGCGTTCAGGTCCTGACACCCGAAACTTCACCCTCAGTCACCCCCGGCCTGGTTGCCACCCCGATTGCCGCCTCCTCCGCGACGGCCTTGCCCGAAATTCATATTGCGAAGGCCTTCCCAGATTTGCCTGATCGGTTCCTGCTCCTCTTGGTACTTGGCGAATTGTTCTTCGCTCAGAATTTCCTTCATCGCGGTCTCGCTGTCCTGTATGACAGCATCTATTGCCGCTGTCATCGCATCCCGGTCAAACGAACCGTCGCTCCGCATTTTCTGAAATACATCCCGGATTGTTCCTTGCGCCTGGGTCGCGATTTCTTTCAATTGCTCCTGTTGCCCCTCGTCCAGGGCGAGGACCTCAGACATTTCGTCTATCCGCTGCTGCGTCGCCTCGCGTCGTCTTTCTTCCGCCTGCTGCCGCCTCTGTTCCGCTTGCTGTCTTCTCTCGTCGCGCTGCTGAGCCTCCTGCTGCTGCTGCAGTTCTTCGCGAGCCTTCAGCTCCGCTGCGACCGCCGCTTCAACCAGCTCGGCAACGTCCCCGTCGGCCGGCGCGCCTCCCCGCTTCGCCATGGCTTCAAAGCTTCGCTGCATGCCGGCATTCTGGACACGCAGTCTCTCCAGTTCGGCTGTAAGCCCGCTGATTATCTGCTCCATTTCCGTAACTCGTTTCTCGAGGGAGCTAAGCGCCTGAGATCCCGCCTCGTCGGCCTCCGGACTGCTGCCGGTGCAACCGCTGACCAACACAACGCCCGCCAGAAGCATGCACGTGAGAGTATATCTGATCATTCTAGACCCCTTTCGTTGATAATGATGATAACAACCATACAAACCGCCGGACGAACCTGGAGCATCCGGGCCGATTATCGTGGTGCCAAAGGATTTGGCCCGCATATTTCACACGCTTTCGTCACGAGATGGCGGCGAAGAAAGGGCGTGAAATATTCGGTTTACAAAGCGCCCGGTTTGAACCCGCCTTCGTCGTAAACGTCCCAAAAGGTCTCAGGTCGCATTGCGTGAAATGATTCGCCACCAATTTTCTCGAACGATTCCTTCGCTCGCAGCATTTCCAGCCCGCCGGTGACCTTGTTGGGGCTGAACCAGAGGAACTTGAGCGGCATGTCCTCGACAATGCTCAGGTCCGTGACACCGGTCTTCGCAACGTTGAGCCAGCGGAGCGGCATGCCGGTAAGCGGCGAAAGATCCGTCACGTCTTTGCAGTTCAGAATATCGAGCGTTTGAAGCTGCATCCCGGAAATCGGCCGCAGGTCCGCCACCTGAGTGTTCCTCACGATCAGGCCGGTAAGCGGCAGCCCTGATAGTGGGGAGAGATCGGACACCTGCGTATCACCGACATCGAGATACGTAAGAGTCTTGTTCCCCTTGAGTGGAGCCAGATCGCTTATCGATGTGTTGGCAATGTTGAGTTCGCCAAGAGGCACCTTGTTCAGTACCGAAAGATCTGTGATGTTCATGTGTCGGAAATCCAGCGTGCACAGTCCGTTCTGTCTCACCTGCAGACTGTTGTAGAGCACGCCCTTCTTGTCCAGGTACCGGTCTACAGTGCGACGTACGTCCGCGGGGCTGGAAGGCCCGGACCGGCCGCAGCCGGCTGCCAGCGAAAGACATGAAGCGACAAGAATCGTGTGAATCGTGGGATGGATTCGTTTCATAATGAGCTTCGGATGCTAATCCCTCGCCTGCTGAATCGCAAGCCTATTCCCGGCCCGGGCTCCGATCAACTGCATCGGAACGGCCTCCACTGCAAATGGGACATCGTTGCATTCCGAGCGGCATTTCAAGGTGACATCGGGCAAGCAGGTCGCGGTTTCCGAACACGTTGCGCACAGAATCATCGGCTGCGACGGAACCTTCATCCAGCACTATCACCCGCTCGCAAAGGTCCGCCGCCAGGTCGAGGTCGTGAGTTGCAATCACCTTCGTGTGTTCAAATGTCCTGAGCAGGTTGATCAGGGCTCGCCGCGCATGCTGATCCAGGTTCGAGCTGGGTTCATCCATCACCATGATCGCGGGCGCCATCGAGAGCACCGACGCGATAGCCACAGCTTTCTTCTCCCCCTCGGAAAGCCGGTAAGGGGGGCGGGCCGCCAGGTGTGAGGACCCGACCGTGGCAAGTGCCGAGGCAACCCTCTTCTCCACCTCGTCCGGCGGCAGACCCATGTTCAATGGGCCAAAAGCAACATCATCGAAAACCGTCGGCATGAAAAGCTGATCGTCGGAATCCTGGAACACAACGCCAACCGAGCGCCGTATCTGTCCAACGGTTTCTCTCGTAACGGGGTAGTCACCAACTCGCAGCGAGCCGCCCGTAGGCATTAGACACCCGTTAAAATGCAGAAGCAGCGTGGACTTCCCCGCTCCGTTCGCACCGACTATCGCAACCGACTCGCCATGTGTGATACGGAACGATACCCCGTTCAAGGCGCGGGTGCCGTCCGGGTAGACAAAATGCAGGTCCGTGGCTTCGATAATGTGATGGCTCACTGAATCGCCTCCATGAATAACCGGCCCAGTATCCTCGGCACATTGTGCAGACGCATAAGCACGAAGAGCGCCGACCATCCTGACACGAAAAGGATATCGGTTGACCTGATGCGCTCGGTCCTCATTGTCCTTATGTGACCGTCGAACCCTCGACAGCACATCGCCGCATACACTCGCTGCGCCCGGTCGAGCGTGCGTAGAAGCAGGTGGCCAGCGGCCGAGCCGTATGCCCGGACCGGAACATTGCTGCGGCCCGCGGTTCGCACAGATATGGCACGCGTCATCCTCACTGTTTCTTCCGCCAGCGTGAAAAGATAACGGTACAGAAAGAGCAACTGTCCCGTGAACACCCGGGGAACACCCATCTTCTCAAGCGCATGACACACCCTGTTCATGCCCGTTGTTGCAAGCAGGATCAATGCTGCCCCGACCGTAAGGACAAACCTGAGCACAATCGAAATGAACGATACCCACCCTCCGCTCAGTCGCAGTCCGCCCAGCACAAGCATGGGCTCCCGGTCGAGAATCGGGTTGAAAACAGCGACCAGCACGGCGAACGGCGCCACAACGGCAATGCGACCGGCAAGATAGTTGAGTGGCAGGTTGCCCAGCGCGGCAAGGACCACTGGATACAGGAGAAAGGGAATCAGCGCCGATATCTCGTACTTGCCGAAGGAGACAACCGTCACCACGAATACGAGGGTCGTGAACAGCTTCGCCCTGGAGTCAGTGCGATGCACCGGCGTATCAAGTTCGGACAGCCGATCCAGGTAACCGAGTGTGCGCGTGTCATGATGCGACATGATTCACCTGCTTCTCCTTCTTCACTGCGTGCCCCCGGGATTGTGCCGCGCGGCGGCAACCCGCCTCCAATATCTCAAGACGAATGCCGCCAGTGTAATTGATGCCAGTGTCAGCACGCAGCCCGCCAACCCGGACACCGTTGTGCCGGTATCGACGGCAGGCCACGCGGCTTCCGCTTCATCCGACGCCGCGCCGATCCGGGACCGAAACCCATAGCCCGGCAAAAGCGATGTTTTCTCCTGCAACCCGGCTAACGAAGAATGAATGCCGCCCTCCGGGACCGGCAGTTCCCTGCCGTCGGATGTCTTGAACATAGCCCACTCCAGCCCATCCGGCCGCGTTGACGCGAACCAGCTACCCACGCCGCCGATCAGCGCGGCCACAAGAAGCACCGCGAGCACCGTCCGCCTGGAAACCGGTGGCCGGTCCTCGCCGGCAGGCGCACGGTGAATTGTCTCCGGCCTCGCCTTCCACACGAACGTCACCACCGCCGCCGTGGCAAAACCTTCAACCACGCCGATTGCCAGGTGAATCGGCTGCATGAGCAGAAGGAAGGTCCCGAACGGAAGCTCCGACCGACCCGACAGGAAGGTTTGAAGCACAACAAAGAAAGCGCCGAGTTGAAGCGATATCACACACGCCGCCATGGCCGACGCCGATATGCGGACAACCCCGGGACTATCGCCGGCCAGCTTCCTGTAAATCAACGGACAGGCAATGAAACACGGGAAGAACCCCAGGGTGAAAAGGTTGCAGCCGAGCGCCAGCAGCCCGCCGCCGGCAAAGAACAATGCCTGCACCATCAGGACCGATGCCATGGTCAGAAATCCAGCATGCGAACCAAGCAGTATGGCCAGGATCATGCCGCCGCCCAGGTGCCCGCTCGAGCCCGTTCCGGGAATGGAGAAGTTGATCATCTGGGCTGCGAATATGAACGCGCCCAGCACCCCCATCAGCGGGATCCGCCGGTCATCCAGCGTCTTGCGTACTTTCTTCGAACAGTACCCGATCAGGCCGGCGCTCGCGGCCCACATCACGCCACCGACCGCCGGTGAGATCAAAGCGTCCGCCATATGCATGGCACGGTTCCTTTTCCCGATGTCTTAATGTCCATTCGATCCGAAGCGCACTTACAGGGCGCCGCCGGTGGTGGCCGCGGCTATCGCCGAATGTTTCACGCCCTTCGTCGACTTCAGCCGACGCGCGAGTGTTTCGACCTGGCGCGAATCGCCGCGCACCACAACCATTTCGAGACAGTGATCGTGATCGAGATGAATGTGCTGCGATGAAATGATCAGGTGATGATAGTCGTGCTGTATGCTGGTCAGCTTATTCACCAGGTCCCGCTTGTGATGGTCGTAAACCATCACTATGCCGGCCGCCACTTCCCCGCCGGCTTTCCATTCGCGCTGCACGAGTGCAGTGCCCATCAGGTCCGCAATCGCTTTCGACCTGGTTGGGTATCCTTCCCGCTCTATCTGCCGGTCGAACCGTTCAAGCAGCCCCTCATCCAGCGACACGCTGAATCTTGTCAGCTTCTTCATTCCTGGTTTCCTCGATATTACCTTTGTTAACAAACGTAACACACAGCATGTACCATGACCGCGAGGCGGGCAAGAGAAAAGCGGTTGACGGGAAGGGCCGGTTATGTGTCACTTGATGCCACAGAGGTTAGTTTGCTGCCCCACAAGTAACATGAAACTCACTCGGCGACAGTTCCTGAGACGCGGAGTCCATAGCTGCACTGCCCTGGCAGTGGGGCTTCCCGTCTACGCCCGGCTTGAGGCCGCCTGGTGCCGCGTTCGACGCACCACTGTTACGGTTCCAAAACTCCCGGCGGAGTTCAAGGCCCGCACCATCGCGTTGCTTACGGATATCCATCATGGCCCTTATGTTTCACTCGACTACGTGCGGCGCGTGGGACTCGTGCTCAGCGGCCATACGCACGGCGGACAGGTGGTGGTCCCGTTCTACGGTGCGCCCGTCGTTCCTTCCGCGTACGGCCGGAAATACGCACAAGGTCTTGTTCGCACCGACGTAACGCAGGTGTTCGTGTCAAGGGGCATCGGGAATATTGCGCCGCCAATCCGGTTCAACTGTCGCCCCGAAATCGCGCTGCTTACCCTTGCCTAGCCGGCAGACACCTGATCTCTTCTCGCCGCGTCCATCCGCCCCCACCTTGTGAAACTGCCCGAGCCAAGTGGGGTTGCGTGTCTCTTTTCTTTGCGTTCTTCGCCCTCTTCTGTGATGAGTTCTTCCGGTCCCGTGGTCCTGTTGTCCCGTGGTCTGTAGTCCTGTCTTTTCCCTGCGGTTGCTTTTCCCACTAAGACCCCATACGCTTCCCGCCATGCGCGTAGCGAACAGGCGGGTTATGATTCTTGCACCTGCGATCCCGTATGTTGCCGTAACAGTAGGCATGCATGTGTTTCGCAGCGGCTGGGCGGCAATACTTGCATATCACGCCGGAATCTGCGTAGCGCTTCTTTGCTCCGGCGATGCCGTGGGCCGGCTCCGTAAACTGGTCCCGGGAAAATGCGCACTCGCTGCTTTCGTGCTGGTCCCGCTCTTCGCCTGCGCAGGACCGATTGTCTTCGTGCTGTGGCCCTTTGCAGGACTGCCCGGCGTTCATCTATCGTCAAGCCTGGCCGTGTTCGGTCTGCGGGGATCGGCGTGGATCGCGTTCCTGGTCTACTATTCGTTCGTCAATCCGTGGCTCGAAGAACTGTTCTGGCGTGGATTGTTGGCCCGAAAGACGTCTTTCGGCTGGACGTCGGACCTGCTCTACGCCGGCTACCATCTGTTTGTGCTCGCGCCGTTCATCACGCTGCCCTGGCTTCTGTTCTGTTTCATTCTGGTCAAAGCGGGTACCTTGCCGGAACCACTCATCGGCCTGAACTTCACGAAGTTCGACAACGTCTCCCGAAAATCCTGGTGGTATCGCAAGGTCTTCTCCGTACCCGGATCATGGCGGAACAGTGCTGCCATCGAGCTCTCGCTCGATGGGCTCGATGTTCATGCGGATATCTGGTTGAACGGCCGAACGATGGGCGGAATTACCGACACCGAGCGTATCAATAGCCGACCTGAAGATTGAAGGCGCAGACATGCTGGTGACTGTAACCAGCTCTGTCTTCACGCATGCTGTCCACTTCAATATTCCCGGTGACTACCGGATGTCCGATCACTATTTCGATCTGTTGCCGGGCGAGCGCCGAACAGTTCGAATCTACGACGGCTCAAACATAGCGCCCGACTCCCTCAGCGCCACCGGGGTAGTGCCGTAGGTTGTGTCTTTTGAATGTGCGGTTGCGGCGCAGTGTTCAGCTCCTGACATCTGAAGGCGGCTTTGACATTCGAGGACGAGGACGATTCGGTCCTGACACCTGTCCGCCGAAGGTAACGCCATATGGCATTACCTCTGGCGGGAAACCGGGCAGTCCCCTGACGCAGTCCCTGAGCTTGTCGAACGGGCGTTCTCTGCTCCCCCGCATCTCCATGGCACGGCGTAGTGCGGAGCACGAAGACGGCTGCGCGAGGTAGTTTCTCTCTCTCTCACCCATTCCCGGCCAAAATCCACCATATATGGTATGTTCCAGGAAGGCAGACACAATATGTGGCAGAATCTGTTGACAGCGAGGGCCGCAGTTCATAGTCTCCCAATGCTGTTCTTCCGAGCAGCTACACTCCGACAACAGGGAATGCGTCATATCCCGGGCATGTCGGTAGACTGAGGTGGTTACTCGAGTATAGTATGATTAAATTCCGTCGTTCGGCGACGGACCGATTGCAGCAATCGCGTCGGCCTGATGTCGAAGGGCGCGCAAAGTTCTGAAAAGGAGTTCGCAATGGCAAGCCCCGCCACGAAGAAGACAGTTCCCCCGCTGGATGGATTCCAGAAGCGATCCGGTGTCGTCGTCCGGTTCGAGAAGCAGAAAATTGAACACGCCGTTCGCATGGCAATCGAAGCCGTGGCGCGCACGTCGGGAGATGAACGCGACATGGCAATTTCCTCAAAGATCGCCGATCGCATAGTCGAGGAACTGAACAATCCCGGGAGCACGCATTATGTTCATCCCGACTCCGACGGCAAACGCGTCCCGAAGATCGAGGAAATCCAGGACCTCGTTGAGATCCTCCTCAACCAGAGCGGAGAGCCGCTCGTCGCCGCTGCCTACAAGCAGTACAGGAAACAGCGGGAAACCTCGCGTCGCCGCATCCGGGTCCGTGGCGAAGGCGGCAAATCGGATGTTGACGTTACTGATGCCGGCCTGCTCCTGGTTGAATCAACATCGCAGAACATGGCCTTGCCCTGGGACCGTGACCGGATAGTCAAACAGATCACGGAGAAGACCGATCTCCCGGCTGAAATCGCGATGAGCGTGGCAAAATCGGTGGAAAACTCGATTATTGCGGGCGAAATCCGCACAGTGAACACTACCCTGATCCGCGAACTGGTGAATAATGAACTCGCGGAACGTGGCCACGGCAGCCAGCTTCGGGACCTTTCACTCTACGGAATACCCAGGGACTTCGTGGAGAAGTTGATGTTCACGAAATCAACGGAGAACAGCAATATCGTCAACAACAATCCCGAGGCGGTCAACCTGGGAATCGCCGAACTGGTTCTCAAGCAGTGGGCGCTCGACACGATATTCTCACCGGAAATCAAGCGTGCACATGACACCGGCGCTGTACACGTGCACGATCTGGGCTATCCGCATCGCGTGTATTGCTCTTCTCACTCCATCGAATACGTGAAGAAGTTCGGCCTGCGCAACCTCGTGAACCTGAACACCGAGTCCAAGCCCGCGCGTTCAGCATCGGTACTGACCGGGCATCTCAATACGTTCCTTGCCTCGATGCAGGCAAACTATGCCGGCGCGCTTGGCATCGCTTACATCAACATCTTGTATGCGCCCTTCCTCGAGGGCATGGATGCCATGGCGATGAAACAGATTGCGCAGGAACTGATTTTCAATGGCGCGCAGAACGCGTTCTCGCGTGGAGGCCAGACACTCTTCCTCGACTTCAACATCCACGCCGGTGTTCCCAGGTACCTCGGGAAAGTGCCGGTAATCGGGCCCGGCGGAAGGTATCTCCTGAAACTTGCCGACGGCTCGAAGGTTGGCCTTGAAGAAGCGCTGAGGGAAGAGCGCGATGGGTCCGGCTACCGGCTGATGGATCTGTACTGCAACGTGGACGGGGAACGACGCCTGGTTCTGCGCGAACTGTGCAGTGAGGCGGAAGGTATTTCCTATGACAAGGAGGTCGAAGCCGAGTTAGCGCGGCGCGGGGAATCCATTGTGACCTATGGTGATTACACCAGAGAAGCGCAGGGGTTCTGCCGGGCTCTGCTCGAGGTGTGGGCGGACGGTGACCGCGCGGGTCGCGTCTTTGAATTCCCTAAGTGCGACTTCCACGTGAGCGAGGAAACACTGACCGATCCGGAACAATACGCAATCTTCATGGATGCCTGCCGGCTCGCAAGTATCAACGGCTCCACCTACTTCATATTTGACAGGGATGAAGTCACCCTGTCGGCATGTTGCCGGCTGCGCACAACCATACGGGATAACCGCATGCTGACACACCCGGAATGCATGCGCTTCTGCGGATTCCAGAATGTTACGGTGAATATTCCGCAGGCCGCGTATCGCGCTGCGCGCAGGAAGACTGACAATATGCTCCAGGCGTTCTACAGCGAAATAGACGATACGATGGAGCTGGCCGCGACGGCACACCTGGAGAAGAAGAAGCGGATCCAGCGCATGATGTCCGCCCCGGGGCATCCGTTGTGGCAGATCGGGCAG
>SPBP01000219.1 GCA_004525935.1 Lentisphaerales bacterium
ATCCTGGACCTGTCGAAGATTGAAGCGGGGAAGATGGCTTCGGCGCTCGAGGAGTTCGATGCAAGACAGCTGATCGGGAACGCCGAGAAGACGGTTGCTCCGCTTGCCGAGAAGAAGGGGTTACGCCTTGTAACATCCGTTGCCTCGGACGTTCACCGGTTACCGCGGACAGGCGACGGATTCAGCAGATTCTTCTGAACCTGCTCGACAACGCAATCAAGTTCACCGATTCGGGTTCCGTGACGATTGATTGTCGACGAATTGGCGGCAACCTGCGGATTTCCGTCGAAGATACGGGGATGGGCATTCATCCGGAGGATATGGGGAACCTGTTCGAGACGTTCCGGCAGGTTGACACGGCACGAACCCGGAAACAGGATGGTACGGGATTGGGGCTGGCCATCTGTCGGAAACTGGCCGTGTTGCTGGGCGGCGAGATAACTGCCGAGAGCCGGCCCGGCAAGGGCAGCAAATTCACGCTTACAGTTCCGGTCGTGGGACTGGCGGACAATTCGCAATGAAGAAGACAATAGTCATAGTCGACGACGATGACCACAGCCTGTATCTCTCGCGGTTCCTGCTCGAGAAGCGAGGCTACCGCATAGTCGAGGCCCGGAACGGTCGTGAAGCAATTGATGCCGTGCTGAGCGAGAACCCCGTACTCATAGTGTTGGACATACAATTGCCACAGATGAGCGGCTACGAAGTGGCCGATCATCTGAACCTCAACCCGAGCACGGCGGCTATTCCCATAGTCGTTGTAACCTCCTTTGCCATGCCTGGAGACCGGGAGGGCATACTCGCGGCCGGCTGCGATGGATATATTGAGAAGCCGATCAACCCGGACACTTTTGTTTCTGAAGTAGAGCGGTTCCTGTCAAACAGCGCTTCTCCTGCGGATAACCGATGAAACCGAGAGTCCTGATTGTCGACGACAACGAGGAGAACCGGTATCTCCTTCACACCCTCCTGTCTGCTCACGGTCGCGAGGTCGTAAGTGCGACCAATGGTGCAGAAGCACTTGAGAAACTGCGCGCCGGTCGGTTCGACATGATTATCGCCGATGTGCTGATGCCCATTATGGACGGATTCCAGCTTTGCAGGGAGTGCAAGAATGACCCGGGCCTGAAGGATATTCTCTTTGTATTCCTTACTGCAACGTACACCGACGATAAGGACGCGAATCTGGCTGTATCTCTGGGCGCGGACGAGTATGTCAGGAAACCGGTTGAGCCCGACAAGTTCATGGCCATTGTGGAGGAAGTATTCAGCCGCAGGAGGAAGAAAGGCAGAAGTCCGATCCCTGCGGTATCGAGCGACGAGAATGTGTCGGAACTCTACAGCAAAGTCCTTGTTGAGAAGCTCGAGAACAAGATGCTCGACCTGGAAAGAGCCCAGAAGGCCCTCCAGGAATCCGCCGCCGAACTCAGGAGGCAGAAGAAAGCCCTTGAGGAGAAGAACATCGCGCTCAAAGAAGTGCTGGCCCAGATCGAGACAGAGAAGATCCGAGTCCAGCAGCAGATTTCCGCGAACGTAGGGAAGTCTCTGCTCCCGCTTGTGAGGGGCCTGAGACACGGGGCGAGTGAGTTGCAGAACCGGCAGATTGATGTCCTTGAATTGAACCTGCAGACTCTCACTTCCAACTTCGGCGTCAAGTTGAGCGGCGGGTCGGTGAGCCTGACGCAACGACAGATAGAAATCTGCAACATGATCAGGGGCGGGATGACCAGCAAGGAGATCGCCGAATCCCTGTCGATTTCCGTACGGACTGTTGAGACGCAGCGTAATCGGATTCGCCGGAAGCTCGGGATTGCGGGTAAGGCCGCGAACTTAGCCACGTACCTTGAAACCTTTGGCAGGGACTCCTCCTGAAGCCGTGACCGCTAGCAGTGCGTCGGACTTAGCCCCTCCTTCGTCGGAGCAAAGTCCTGGCCCTGCTAGTATGTTTTGCTTCGCAAAACGCTGTTTATTCAGGAAAGAATAGAGCCATCATTATCCCATAACAAATCCCGATGAAATCGGGATTTATCTAGCAGCATGGCGGATCTGGAGCGAAGCGGATCATGCCAAAGGCAGACCCGCCTCTGGCGGGAAGTCCGACAGGCTGCCAGGCGAAGAAGGATCAACCCCACCAACCACTCGCACGACTCGTGGGTCTGTCATTCCTCATCCTTTCTTGTTGCTATTTCCGGGGAGAATGTAAGTATATGCGAGTGGCAGCCCTTAGAAAAGCTGCCACCGGGCTACGTACGGATGCGTACGTAGTCTGTACACATTGATTCTGCGGTGACAGATAGGGGCGGGGCTGCTAGAGTGTGAACAGAAATGGGGAAAAGAAAGGGCCTGATCTTACTTGATCGGTTGGTCTGGGAATGGGAGGATCAACCGCGAGATATGCAATCAGCAGAACGAAAGAAACCAAAACACGGGAGGGGAACACTATGAGTATGTTATGGCAGAGGATGAGAAAGAAGGGCTTTACGCTGGTCGAGTTGCTGGTGGTGATCGTGATCATCGCGATTCTGGCGGCGTTGCTGTTGCCCGCAATTGCACGAGCTCGTGCGCTCGCGAAAAGAACACAGTGCCAGAGCAATCTGCATCAGTTCGATCTCGCACTGTCGGCTCACTGCTATCCGCCGGTGAATTTCTATCCGGCCAATCTGAACCAATTGAGCAGCAATGACGTAAGTGCACTGCTGTTTGTTTGCCCGGGTGATCTCACCACGAGCAATGCGGCAAGTGTTGGAGCTGTAAATGACGCAACTTGCAGTTATATCTATATGCCGAACATGGGACCCGGCACACCATCCGGCACGAACCTAATCACTGATCAGGCCATCAGCCATCACGAAGGTCAGGGCTATAACACGCTTGATACGGACCACTCGACAAAGTGGACAAGGGCTGACGTCTATCCGACGCAGTTCGGAAATGCCCCGTATGAGAGGTACTAGTCTGTACGGTGCTTGAGCCGGCAAGAACACCGGTCAAGTACGGCAATAATACGAAGCCCGGAAGCAGCAATGCTTCCGGGCTTTTCTTGTGCCCCACCCATGGGCCGGAACGGTTATTCCGCGCCGTCCCAGCAGTATGTGCAGAGCTTCTCCTTCGGCAGGCCAATGGCCTCAACAAGGTCCGGGAGCCTCTGGTAACGAAGGGACGTCAGCGCCAAGCGTTTCCTGATCGATTCGACCATCGCGCAGTACTGGTCCGTTCCGGGCCGAGCGTATTCTTCAGGGCAAGCGTCTGCATTGCCCTCGAGTTCCTTTATGGCGAGGCGACCGGCGAGATCCATTACGGATTTCGAACGGGAGAAGTTCAGGAACTTGCAGCCGAAGACGAGTGGGGGGCAAGCGGGCCGCATGTGCACTTCTTTTGCCCCGGATTCGAAGAGGCGGCGGATGATATCCTTCAGCTGCGTTCCCCTTACGATCGAATCCTCGCAGAAGAGTAGTCGCTGACCAGTGATCAGTTCCTGAATCGGTACCAGCTTCATGCGGGCGACGAGATCGCGAACGCGCTGATCCTGCGGCATGAAACTGCGCGGCCAGGTGGGGGTGTATTTTACAAAAGGCCTCTTGTACGGCACCCCCGCTTCGTTTGCATATCCTATTGCGTGGCCGGTTCCCGAATCCGGGATCCCGGCGGCCAGGTCCACACGGATGTTGTCGTTCCTGGCCAGGGCCGCACCGCACCGGTTTCTCGTTGCCTCGACGTTGATGTTCTCATAACAGGATGACGGGTATCCGTAGTAGACCCAGAGGAAAGAGCATATCTGCATCTTCTTGCCGGGAGCTGCTTTTTGCTCAATACCGTCCTGCGTGAGCAAGACGATCTCGCCGGGGCCCAGGAACCGATCAATCTGGTAGTCAAGATTCGGGAAGGATGTGGTTTCCATTGTGGCGGCATATGCCCCGTCTTTCTTGCCGATTACGATTGGAGTGCGGCCCAGCCTGTCTCTCGCCGCGTAGACTCCCTGGTCGGTAAGCAAAAGGATGGAACATGATCCTTCAATCGCGTCCTGGGCCTTCTTGATTCCCTCAACGAAGTTCGCTTCGCTGTTTATCAGGGTGGCGACCAGTTCGGTCGGATTGATCTCGCCCCCGCTCATCTCGGAAAAGTGAGTAGTCCTTTTGCCATACGCGCTCTTTGCCAGAGCATTGGCATTCTGAACAACACCAACGGTCACGATCGCGTAGGTCCCGAGGTGGGAGCCGATGAGAAGCGGCTGATCCTCGTAGTCGCTGATAACACCTATTCCCCAGTTGCCCCCCAGCGATTGAATGTCGGCCTCGAACTTCGATCGAAACTGTGCGTTCGTGATGTCATGAATATACCTGGTAATCCCGCTGTCTCCCTTGACCGCGAGTCCCCCGCGTTTGGTGCCGAGGTGCGAGTGGTAGTCCGTGCCGTAGAACAGGTCCGATGTACAGTCTGTCCTGGAAGCAACACCAAAGAAACCGCCCATGAGATTATCCTCCCGGTAGAATTAGAAGCGGACCCGCCACACAAGAAAAAGAATCTTATACTAACTTGAGCAACACGTTGCCAAGTCAATAGAGGTTCCCTTGCAGCAAAGCTGCGCAGCCCAGGATATCAATTGCCGAGTAAGCGGCACCGTGATAGCGGGTGTGTGAGTGAGGTGCGGGACGAGCAATACTCTCCGTGATTGGCGATCCCGGTCAGTTGCACACTTCGCACAATCAAGTGGAAAAGAATGGCACCGGATCCGAAGGAACTGAACATCTCACACACCCACGCACTCACATACGCGCATTTTGCAGGTGCGTCACTGAGGCCGTCGGAGATTCACATACGGATTACGGCGTATGAGCCGCCTGCCATGGTCAGGACGAGCCGTTTCC
>SPBP01000217.1 GCA_004525935.1 Lentisphaerales bacterium
CTTCATAACTCCATAATGTAAGGCAAATCGGAGTTATGGAATAAGAATGATCATAGGGCAGCGGTTCTTTGGTAGGGCGAGGCAGCCTGCCCTGAACCGTGTCCGTCAGCTGACGGGCTCTGGTTCACGGGTCCTCGCCGAGCCGTGTCTCAACCCGCGGCTCAGCCGGAGGCTTCGCCCTACCTTAACTGAGTCGGGCCGTCAGGATGCTTGTGATCCCGTCAGGTATTTCAGCCAACCGGGTCGGACTGCCGGATCTCAACTCCGTCGGGCGCGGGATAGGATCTCTCCGTTGACCAGGTGAACAGGTTCTCCGTCTTCCCCTGCTCGAACCCCGACTTCAGCCAGAAGTCATGACATGGCTTGTTCCTGGCGGTCGGAACGAAGTCTGCACGAACATGCGAGAGTTTTCTCCGTCTCGCATACTCCACCGCAATATGCACCATGGCCTCTTCGACACGCCGACCCATAACCCGACAACTCAACACGAAGTCCGTGATATTCACACTGCCGTCTGCTTCTTCCAGACTTAGAATACCGGTGAGCCCGGAATCGCCGAATCTGTCGGATACAGTGAATACCAGAAATACTCGCCCCGGCCCAGAAGCCCAATTCGGGATCTCCTCCGCCGTCATCCGTCTGGTCCTGAGATTCATCTGGTTCGTTTTGTTGAGAAGTTGTTCGACCCTTGCGAGATTCGCCCGACTCAGATGCCCAACCGTGACTCTCACTCCCAGCGTCTTTAGCCAGTCTTCAAAGGAACCGACCTCCTTCCGCACCCCGCGCCGTTCGGTCTCGGCGCGATACATGTCGGTTCTCTGCCGGTCCTCGACACCAATCGATACCGCATTGAAACAGTCGAGATCCAGCAACGCCCGCCTGTATTGTGTCCTGTCCGTCGGCCACTCGGGTACGAGCACCTCCGGCAGAGCCTCTCGAACCCTTGCGCGTTCCATCGGATTGTCGTCGATAAAGACAACCGACTGCAGACCGAGATTCAGTTCTTTTACCAGCTCGACAATGTTTTCGGCCTTGTCTCGCCAGTTTATCCGCCATCCTGCGAAATCCTCCCTGCGCAAGACCATCTCGGGATGTTTCTCGATGGCCTCAAGAGCAACCGTCTCTTCATTCTTGCTTACTATGCCGAGAAGAATTCCCCGCGCGGCAAATGCTTTCAGACCCAGTTGAAAGTCTCGATATGCCTCACCGATATGGTCATGACCGCCAAGCACAACGTTCTCCCACCCAACATCGCCCACAATGCCGCCCCACAAGGTGTCGTCGAGATCCAGCAGAATCAGCTTTCTAGAATCTCCCGCAATTGCGCGTAACGCTGACTTGATGTCAACAACCGCAGCTTTGTAAACCTCATTCGAGAAAGGAACCTTTGCCATGTACCAGAGCTTGTCTGAGAATGCGTCGGGGCCCGCACGGGTTATCCATGCCCCGCTGCTCAAGACATGAATGCCTGGTTCCTTTTCGAGGTTCTCGGCAAGCCTAAGATTCATGCGCATGATCATGTTGCCTGTGCCAATACCAGTCGTCATATCGAGCAGACTGAATGCCCGAACATCGGGGATAGACCACGTGGGGACAAGAAGAGCCCGAGCCCTCCCCGCGGCCAACTTCAACGCGTCACAGTATTCGTCGACTTCTTCAAGCGTCTTCGGCACAGACACTTCCCTGCCTTCTGAAAGGTCGCGAAAGGAGGGGATCACCGCTTGGGGCCGGGTCCAGACGACTGCAACATCCTTTTTGCTTTGCCAGCATTCGGCGTCTTCGTCCAACAGCACCTGGCGTACCTGGTCGTAGGGGGCTGTAGTAACGTTGAGACGCGGCAGATTCTCGTCATTCCGTAGCAGCGCGGCAAAGTTGTCCGCTACAGAATCCGAAATGACCAGGCACTTGATCTCAGAACCCATTCCATATCTCCCGATTCACACGCTGTCACAGTTCCTGGTTCCACGCATGTTGCCTGGCAAGCTTGGTTTTTGGTTCCTGTTTTCCGATGTTCGTACTCGTACACTCATTCCTATACGCGAATGTCTCAACCTGTCCACCTGTCGATTAACCTGGTTCTTTTGGTAGGGCGAGGCGTCTCGCCGAGCCGTGTCTCAACCCGCGGCTCAGCCAGAGGCTTCGCAGGCACTTGCACTGACAATCTTTGTCGTGACAAAGTTTCCCTTCAGCCATCCTCTATCTTCTATCCGTTCCGCTTTCATCGGCGGTTCCTATTCCTGTGTTGCTGTGCCGATACGCACAAGCAGATACTCCGCCAGCGTGTCCACCGTGCGTAGCGCCCCGTCCGGATCAAAGATGTGTTCATCCTCGGTCAGGCTAACCTGCACCTGCAATGATTCCGCCAGCTTTCGTTCCAGTGTAACAATCAGGTTAACGATACCGAGCGAATCCAGCTTGCCCTCGTTTCCCACAAGCATGACGTCAGGGCCTTTCGCAAGCGCCTGCTCGCGCGGCAGAAGCTCATTGAGTTCATCAATCGCAGAATAGATGACCTTTAACACTTGGTCTTTGTCAGTAGCCGCTTTCATCCGATTACCTTCATAGCAGAGAATGGCACTGAAATAAAGCGGGTTCGGAATGCCAAAGGCATCTTTTCGAAGGCTGCGGCTCAGCCGGAGGCTTCGCCCTACCTTTCATTTGCGAATCCGTTATCCCCAGATCCTGTATCGACCGGCCATCGTCTTTGGTAGGGCGAGGCGTCTCGCCGAGCCGTGTCCGCAGGGCTCTGGTTCACGGGTCTCGCCGAGCCGTGTCCTAACCCGCCGCTCAGCCAGAGGCTTCGCCCTACCTTTGCTCTCCTGCAAGTTGCCTCAGCGCATCGAGAACAAGCGAAACCGGATCCTTCCTCTCAACTGGGAAAAGGCCGGCCGTCTGATCGGTCGCAATCCTCGGAAAACGCGGAGCCACTATCGTAATGCCGGGCATCTTCGTTCGCATCGACTCGCACAATGACTCCGCCACCGCCTTTGCCAAAGCATACTCGGCCATATCCAGGGGCAGTTCCTCGACGGCCGTTGACGATGGACACAGAACGCCAAGTGCTCCCACCCCCAACTCCGTCAGACGGCCGATTACCAACGAGAAGCCCCTTACGTAATAGTCGCAGAACTCGGCAAAGAGCTGCGGAGAGAAGACTCCCTTACGGCCGGCAAAGATGAAGGGCGTGGCAAAGTAGTAAAGATGCGTCGGCAACCAGTCAGTTCCGAGCCCCACTTTCAAATCATCGGATGTCTTCTTCAATACATTCAACCGGAAACATTCTGCATTGCCACCGGCCTGCCCTATTTCCTTCACCACATTCCGCGCATCCCGCCGTCCCGAATGAAACGTCAACCTCACGTCCGCGCCACCGACGGCGAGCAGCTTGGCGGCAACTTCTCCCAACCCTCGGGAGCCTCCCACGACGAGCGCCTTCTGTAACCTGAATTCGTCCTTGCCGACCAGTGGAGCAAGCGTAGCACAGGAGGCCTGGGACTGAGGAGGTGGCCTCAGAAAGGCGCTGACATGCCCGTCGACACCGGGAGCTATAATCTCTATCCTGGCATGAGAAAGAACTGCATCAAACCTGGCGACACGGTAGCTCAATCTCCAATCGCTCGCGCCCGGCTTGGGATCAAACGTCAGGTCCAAGCCGGACAAAACCGAATTCAGACCAGGACATTCCATCCCCACAAGCCGTGAAACGGCCAGAATCACTGCTACCTGTGTCGCAGGAAGACTTCGTGAGAGATCCGGAAACAGTGAAGTCGCCAGGTCCCGGTCCAGATGCAGAGGCATGGATCCGCAAGCGTCTTTCATGTCCGACGCGGCAGGACTCTTGATTACAGCGGGTGCATTCTCGGCCGGACCGGGAGGGATCGCCTGCGTCTCCGCTCCTGCTGCAGTATCGATTGCTACTCTCAGTACATCGAAGACTCCTACTGCAACAGCCATTCTCGTTTGGAACCCCGCTTCGTCAATCACTCGACAGACGGCCTCGCTGCCAACCGGTATCGGGGCCGGAAAATCGGCTTTCAGCCGACTCAGCTTGAACTGTCCTTCCTTCTCATCCGCCCATGTTTCAAGTGCCCACAACAGCGCGTGGATACCGTGCACAATCGGCCTGCCAAACAGCGTCCTGCGAGCGGCAACTGGATCAAGATGAACAGGATTGGCATCTCCGGAAAGTGCTGCGAACGCTTTCTGCCCTGACATGGAGAACCTGCGCACACCTGTTTCGCGTCCGTCCGCCCTGATTGGCCGCGAAGCTCCGCCGGAATCAGCCTGTTTTTCGGCCGTCTCTTTCATTGCACGCTCATTCTTGCTGAGTCATCAGTCACCGTCAAGCGAGGAAGACTGTGTTGCAGGTGGCTCCAAAGGTAGGGCGAGGCAGCCTGCCCTGAACCGCGCCCGCAGGACTCTGGTTCACGGGTCCTCGCCGAGCCGTGCATCAACCACCAGCATCTTCTGGTAGGGCGAGGCGTCCCCGCCGAGCCGTGGATGAACCTGCAACTCTAGTGGCCATCGCATCATTCCGCGGCTCAGCCGGAGGCTTCGCCCTACCTTTGCCTGCGGCTCAACTACCAATCCGATCTCCCGCCCAGCATCGTGTCCGTCAGCTGACGGACTCTCGTGCTGGGCCCATTCGTGTCAATTCGTGCCTGCCCCGCGTTCACTGCGGGGTGATTCGTGGGCAGAAGTATTTCTCTGCGCCTCTGCATCCCTGCATCTCAGCGGGAAAATCTATTCGTGAAGATTCGTGGAGATTCGTGGATAGAAGTCTTTCAACATCTCAGTGCTGATTGGTGGATAGAAGTTTTTCTTCGCGGTCTTTCTGTTGAAATGCCCGCAACTCAGACTGCATGAAGCTCAATGC
>SPBP01000216.1 GCA_004525935.1 Lentisphaerales bacterium
ATCGACCCGCCTTGTCGGTCTCGGCCGAACCAATGATCTTCCGCTGGAGGCGGACAGGCAGCTACGGAACAATCCGGCCCATTCTCGGGTCGAATTGCACTCAATACCCGCACTAGAAGGCCATATTCTTTCCGTCCAGCAATTCCCTCTACCCACAGATTCCGCGGAGGAGCAGTTTCTATTAGCTCCGAGCAGAGGCATCCTTGTTTCGCGTAGCGAAACGTGCTGACAGAATGGAGGACTTTGGCGTTTCGCCAAAGCCCGACAGTCTGCTAGACTGTTGTGATGACTACTCAACTTGATGATGCACTTCGTGGTCTGGTTAGTCCCGTAATGAAGCAGTCTGCCGAGGCCGAGCATGTGCCTTGCGAGAAAGTCCGTGACGAGGTTGCGCTTGGCCACGCGGTCATACCATATAACCCAATTCATGCTCCCTCCCGTCCGGCGGTTGTCGGGCGAGCGTTTGGTACGAAGGTCAACGCTAACCTGGGCAGGTCCACGGTCCGATCCGGAATTGACGAAGAAATGGACAAGTTGTCCGTTGCCCTGTGTGCCGGCGCCGATTTTGTTATGGACCTGAGTGTCGGGGAGGAACTCGAGGCTGTCAGGACGGAGATGTTGAGCCGTTGTTGCGTGCCGCTTGGCACGGTGCCGATTTACGAAGCCCTATCGCGGGCCAGTGGCGACATTTCCGGATTGACCCCGGAACTGCTGCTGTCCGTGATTGCCGACCAGGCTGAGCAGGGCGTCGATTTCATGACGCTTCATGCCGGTCTTCTGGCGGCGCATGTTCCCCTTACAAAGAAACGGGTGATGGGTATCGTCAGCAGGGGTGGGGCTGCGTTGGCAGAGTGGATGAAGAATAACGACACAGAGAATCCGCTCTACACGCGATGGGCGGAAGTTCTGGAGATCTGCCACGCCCACGACGTCACCGTGTCGTTGGGCGACGGCTTGCGTCCCGGTTGCCTCGCGGACGCCGGGGACGCCGCTCAATTTGCCGAGCTGGACGTCCTTGGCGAGCTCGTTCAAAGCTGTCGAGCGGCAGGCGTGCAGGTGATGGTTGAAGGTCCGGGCCATGTCCCGTTCAATGAGATTCAGATGAACATGGAACGTGAGCACACGACGTGTGACGGGGCTCCGTTCTATGTGCTGGGTCCTGTTGTGACGGATATCGCGCCGGGCTACGATCATATCACCTCCTGTATAGGTGCCACTGCGGCAGCCTGCTACGGAGCCTCCTTGCTCTGCTATGTGACGCCTGCCGAGCACCTGGGATTGCCGACGTCCGAAGAAGTGAGGCAGGGAGTCATTGCATCGCGAATAGCCGCACACGCGGGGGATGTAGCACGCGGGTTGCCCGGCGCCCGAACGCGGGACGATGCCATCTCGGAGGCCAGGATGCGATTCGACTGGGAGAAGCAGTTCGAACTGGCAATTGACGGCGACTATGCCCGAGCTCGTTATGAGAAGACACGTGATGCAAGTGCGGGAGAGGACGATCATTGCTCGATGTGCGGCCGTGAATTCTGCGCCGTTCGAACGAGCCGGAGAATTCATGACCGGACTGACTGACATCATGGCGAAGTTACGGGGTGAGGGCGGGTGTCCATGGGACAGGCAGCAGACGCTGGAATCGCTAAAGCAGTACCTGATAGAAGAGTCCTACGAAGTAATCGATGCGATTGATTCCGGCGATCCTGAGCGGCATCGTGACGAGCTATGTGATCTTCTGCTGCAGGTTCTCTTCCAGTCGCAGATCAGGAACGAAGAAGGAAAGTTCTCCTTTGCGGATGTCGTCGAAGCACTTGAACAGAAGCTCGTGCGGCGGCATCCTCACGTGTTTGGTGAAGAGACCGCCGAAACACCGGAGCAGGTCCTGAAGAGGTGGGAAGAAATCAAGGGCTCCGAGAAAGGTAGCAAGACGCGCGACTCGGTGGTGGACGGGGTGCCCAGGGCGCTCCCGGCCCTGGTGAAAGCTCAACGGATACAGAGCAGGACCGCGAGGGGGGGGTTCGACTGGCCGGACACAGATGGGGTAGTCGCCAAGATTGAGGAGGAACTTCAGGAGGTCAGGGAGACCATTGCACAGCAGGATGCCGACAGGCAGAAGGAGGAACTGGGCGACCTGTTGTTCTCCGTTGTGAACCTGTCGCGGTTCCTCGGGATCAGCGCCGAGCTTGCCTTACAGGAGGCCGTCGATCGGTTTTGTAGCAGGTTTCGTACTGTGGAGAAACTCGCAGAAGCGAACGGAGAGAAGATGTCGGACTGTAACCTTGAAAAGATGGAGCAGTACTGGCAAGCAGCGAAGGTCAGCCAGAACTCATAATGGACAGCATACGCTGTGTTTCCGAATGAGAGGAGAGTCGGATGGCACGCAAGTTGAAGAGCTCAAAGCGAATTGAGGTGGATCGTGCGCTTCGGATGAAATGGTGGCACGAAGCGAGGTTCGGGATGTTCATTCACTGGGGGCTGTATTCCCAGTTGGGCCGACACGAGTGGGTCATGAACAGGGAGCGGATCCCGGTAAGGGAGTACGAGAAACTGGCTATGTCCTGGAAGCCGCGCCCGGGAGCCGCGCGAGAATGGGCCCGGTTGGCAAAAGCAGCGGGCATGAAGTACATGGTCATGACCACGAAGCATCATGAGGGCTTCTGCCTCTGGGATACTGATCAGACTGACTACAATGCCGTAAAGCGCGGCCCCGCTCGCGACCTGGTGCGAGAATATGTTGATGCATGCCGCGAATTCGGGCTCAAGGCAGGGTTTTACTACTCATTGATGGACTGGCATCACGCGGACGGCGTACGCTGCGCGAAAGATGAGAAGGCAAGGAAACGATTCATTGAGTTCACGCACGGCTGTGTTCGTGAATTGTGCAGCAACTACGGAAAGATCGATATACTGTGGTACGATGTGTCCTGGCCACTGAAGAATGCTGAGGAATGGGAAAGCAGGAAGATGAATCAGATGGTCCGTAGGCTTCAGCCAAAGATCATCATCAACGACAGGTCGATGCTGCCGGAAGATTTCGGCACACCCGAAGAGAACGTCCACGCTTCCGAGGAAGGCCGCGCATGGGAAGCCTGCATGACCTTCAACGGTTCATGGGGATGGCAGAAGACGCCGCCCGAGGACTGGCGATCTGTACGGGACGTGCTTTCAATGCTTCGTACGGCCAGTGCAGGGCAGGGGAACCTGCTCCTTAACATAGGACCGAAGCCGGACGGATCTGTTCCTGCAGAGGGCAGAACCCGGCTCCAGGCGATCGGAAAATGGCTTGCGAGATATGGCGAGGCGGTCTATGGGCGGGTTGATAGATCGCACATGGACTGGATGGTGACAGGTGGATGGTCCGTGAAAGACACCACGGGTTACTACTGGTGCACACGCTGGCCTGGCCGCGAGCTTGCAATCGGCGGATTGAAATCGAAGGTTCTGTCGGCATCAATTGTCGGAATGAGGGGACGCAAGATCCGTATAAGTCAGACGCGTGATCGACTTGTTTTGAGCGGGTTACCCGCATCGTGTCCGGACAAGATTGCGGGGGTAGCGGTTCTCAAACTTCGTTTCAAATCCCGGCCTCGCCATGAACTCGGGGCCGGTTGCAAGTTGCTGAAGTAGTCTGACTGAATAAACCTGTTTTGCGAAGCAAAACTAACTGGCAGGACGAGGACTTTGCTCCGACGCCGGAGGAGCCAAGTCCGAAGCCCTGCTAGTGAGGAAGCCTAGCAGCCCCAGCTTGTTGCGGAGTGCATTACTTCCATTCTTCAGTGTAACAGTCGTATTATGAAACTCCCTGCGCATCGGGTAGTTTGCCCGCAGCGTGTCGAAGTGTCTGCCGCGTGCGTCCGGACTGGATCCATCGATTGCCCGGAACATGCGGTCATCTTCCGACACGTCATAAACCTCGCGGACTACCGCCCATAGCGCCTGCTGCTCAGTGAGGGAAGAGCAGTCGAATGAGATCTCGGGTACTGGAGGGGATGGCATTACCGCGTGCGGAGTCCATGCCGGGTCAATGCCCAGGAATCTGCAGGCCTGGCGATAGACTGCCATTGTGCCTTCCACCTTACCGTCAAAGGAATGGCCTGCGATATGAGGAGTGCCGATTCTAATCTCATCGAGCAGATCCAGTTTGTAGAGGGGCTCGTTCTCCCAGGTGTCTATTATCGCGGCGGCGACATGATCCCGTCTCAGGGCCGTCATAAGCGCCACTGAGTCCACGACTTCGCCTCTAGCCGTGTTCAGAAAGACTGCGCCTTTCCGGATCTTGCTGAAGAACCGTGCGTCTGCCATGTGAAATGTCTGGTCCGGTCCAGCTCGGGTGAGCGGAACATGCAGCGTGACAATATCGGACTTTGCAAGCAGTTCATCGAGCGGGACAAAGGCGGGTCGGCCCTCGGATATGTCGGTTCTTTCGCGCGGCGGGTCATTGAGCAGCACGCGCATATCGAGGGCTTCAGCCTTTCCGGCAACTCTCGTGCCGACATTGCCGACCCCGACTATGCCGAGCGTCATCCCTGCAAGGCTCATTCCGTGAGTGGTGGCCGTCTTCAGCAGCGCAGAGACAACATATTCGGATACGCTGTTGGCGTTGCAGCCCGGCGCGTAGCACCAACGAATGTTCTGCGAATCCATATATTGCGTGTCCATATGGTCGATACCGATCGTGGCGGTGCCGACAAAGCGGACGGGTGATCCATCGAGAAGCCGGCGGTCAATGCGGGTCGTCGATCGGATTGCCAGAAGTTCAGCGTCGGCGACATCGGCCGGACCGATCGATCGGCCTGGCCGTATGACGGGTCGGCCGATTGTCTGGAACGCTTCCTCGGCAAACGGCATATTGTCGGAACATACGATCTTCATCATGTACTAGCA
>SPBP01000161.1 GCA_004525935.1 Lentisphaerales bacterium
CACGAGAAGGGCAACCGACCTGAGCGGATTCTACTGACCGATATTCCGATCCTGATCGATATCCTTCTATACGGATTGGTGATTCTGGCCATCTTCATGCTCGGACGATAGCCCTGTCCTTGAACACCGGGGCACGGCGCGCTCGAGACCCAAGAGCCTCTTCTGCTTACGGCTTAATGACCCTGATGCGGTAATAGAGTGCGTTATCCAGCACATTCGAATGCACGAAGGTTCGCTGGGCGATTAGGGTCGTATCTCGACATTCGACACATCGGCTTGCGCAAGAGAGGGAGTAGTTCTTAGAAACAGCGCGGGGAGAGTATGCGGCATTTGCGAACAGGAACGGAGACAGTTGCCGCGATCTGGTGTTGTATCTGGCCAGACATCAAAGCGGGTTGACATTGCGGCAGATGGGAGAGTTTGCCGGTGGGCTGGAGTACAAGACAGTGTGGAGTTTGCAGAGCGAAGATGCAGCTTCACCCCCCTGAAGCCTGCCCCGGTGCGGGAGACGGCACAGAGAAACTGGATGCCGCAACTTCGGGCTAATCTGAATCGAGCCAGATACGCACCCGGTAGAAACGGAAATTGTCGCCAAGTGGAGCTGGCTGACGCACAGTTGCACCACCGGCTTTGATGTGTTCACATCCGAATACCGCGCTCCACTGACTTGTAGCCGTCATCTGAGCACAGGTCTCCAGCTTGTAGAATCTGCTTTTGAAACCATACCATGACGTATTGGTGGCTGGAATCGTCTGGAACCAGACAACCGGCGCATTATTCGATATCATGATGAACGCCGCCGGATAACTGGCCGGGTCATTGGGATCGGTTCCAGCTATGAATTCTTCATTGTTGCATGTCTTGTCATTGTCAGGATCATCGCCCGGGGCGGCCGAGAGATTCCCGAAACGGGACGTCTCCCACGCGTCCGGCATGCCATCCGAATCCACATCCGGCGGAGTCATGTTCGTGCTAATCGTCAGCCAGTTCAGAGTGCCGTGCTGCGTCGTACTGCTTTTGCCGAATTGGACAGTCAGCCGTCCGTCTGTGACGCTCACTGTCGCCGTCCCGGTCGAAAAGGTCCCTGCCGCGTACTGCATTGTGTCAATTGCCGGAATTCCCTCCACTGCAACGTACTGTTGCCTGTTACTCGAGTCCGGATCCCCGCAACACACCGCCACGTGATAATCACCGTTTGATACTGCATACTCCCAGTAGCTCACCTGATTCTTGTACAGGAAGACATACGTGCGATGGATCATGTCGCAATTTGTGTTGCTCCCCTGAAATGGAAACAGTTGCGACTCGGTTCCGTTGATCCAGCCGAATCCTTTGGAACCGTCATATGCCGCGCCGGCATCGGCTCTCCACCCTGAAGGCGGAGTAATGTAGCCGGGCTGAAAGTTGATGCGCGCCATTGTGGGGCAGGCAGGGCGACTGCAGGATACAACCACATTCGTGCTGTCCCAATAGCCGTAGTTGTCGGTAATCGTCAGTACCGAAGTGTACACACCGGCTACCGCATAGGTATGACTGGTCTGCAGGCCGGAAGCCGTGAATCCATCCCCAAAATCCCACGCGCATGCCGCGATCTCACCGCCGGTCACACTGGACATGCTCCCGTCGAATTCAACCGTCAGGGGTATAATGCCGGCAGCGGGCGATGAATCAATTGTGGCCGTGATCGGTTCGACAATGAGGTTGGAACTCCCGATCACCCCCACCCAATACCGGTAGCCTTCCACTCCCTGGTTCGTGTCGCCGATTGACTGATTCTTTATTCCCAGAAGATTCCCGCTCGATGTTGCGCAGAGATGCCGTTCCATCATGGTCTTTCCTGAACTGTCAGACTGCAGGAGTTGGTAGTTGGCCGCCGGAAAGCCATCCACGCGGGAGAATCCCCGCACGTCATGACTGCCGCCCAAATCCGCGCAGCCTCCGTAAACGTAAGGCAAATCCTCATTGAAGACCACGGCCGCGCCTTTGGTTGCATCGAGCGGCCACGCCACATCGTATGTTCCGCGGTCCATATCCGTAACCTGCACGGTGTGGACATCCTTGTTCACCGTATAGATGCGCCGTGAGCTCTCATCAACAGCAAAGTCCGTCATGTATTCTTCCACATACGGGTGCAGTTCTTTCAGAACAGGAATTCCGCTCAGCGAAGCATCAAATTCAATGATAAACCCCTGGCCTCCTTCCACCTTCTTGCCCTTCTCTCCCACGAAAATGCTTGTTCCATCCCCATTTGACCGCAACAGGGCATTCCGGTACATATCGGATATCCCACCTTCGAATTCACCAAGAACTCCGCCTGTCGCAGCGTCAATTTGATAGATCTTGCCGAGATAATCGTACGTGGAAACATAGAGCTTGTTGCCCCAGCCGCAAGCAAGCGAAACCGGATGGAATGAATATTCAAAGACACGCTGTGAAGTCATGTCCGGAAGCGAAACCACCTGAATCCTCCCGGCCCCTGATACAGCGACATAAAGAGTTGAACCATCTTCGGAGATGGCCATGTGACCGCTCCCCGACCCCGTTGCGCTGGCGGGATCCGGTATCCTGGGCGAACCGGCCAGAGCGACGGCGCCGACGGGACGACAGGACGACATGGAGAACGCAATCACCCGACTGTGAGTCTGGTCAATCATGTAAACCACGTCTCTAACGGGATCGGCAACCAACTCGCCGGGTTTGAAGTGGATTTCCACGTGTGCCTGAGGACGAGGACGCACAACGAACAGGTCGAACAGATTCGATACGACACGGCCTCCGTCGTACTGAGTGGTGACTGTCACGGACGCGCGTTGATCGTTCGTTACGCTGCTGGAGACAAGTATGCGGAATGCGGAGTCTCTCGTCATGCGCTGCAGCGGCTCGATCACGCCGATGCTCTCCGCTCCGTCCACGACCGTCAATATCGAATCATCCGCACTCAGCGTGGAAGTCACTCCTGTCGCGTCCATCCGCCCGATATTGACAAAAATCGGGTTGAACACTATCGTCTCCCCTGGATCAACGTTCCCGTCGCCGTTTCCGGCAGAGTCGTCGGGAGTCATTCCCGATACTGAAATCTCCGCCGGCGCCCCTACCCATCCGCTGTCCACCGGATTGAAAGCATTCAGCCGTCCACAGAAGAGCACCTTGCCGCCAAGCGCCGGAACAGGGTCAACTCGAGCCAACAGCCGGCTCTTGGCTTGCGCCGCCGTCAAGGAAGGATAATACGACTCAAGAAGCGCCAACGCTCCCGATACGTGCGGGGTGGCCATCGAAGTGCCGCTGGAAACGCCGTAGTTCGTCAAATAGCCGCTTCGCAGCATTGCATACGTCATGTACGTAGGAAGAGTGCTCAGGATGTCCATTCCCGGCGCGGCCAGGTCCACGCTCGTGGCGCCGTAGCACGAGAATGAAGCCAGCTCGTCATCACTCCCTGTTGCAGCCACGGCGATCACGTTAGGCACATCGTAACCGGAAGGGTATTCGGGATATTGGTCGTTGTCGCCTGCCGAGTTTCCCGCCGCCGCCACGAAAAGAACGCCCGCGTCGTTGGCGACGCTGATCGTATCCATGACCGCCTGACTGAACCCTCCGCCCCCCCATGAATTATTCATTATTCTGGCGCCATTCCGTATGGCGTAGTCAATGCATTCGATTGCGTCGCTGTCCGTGCCGCTTCCGCTTTCCGCGAGAAACTTCAGCGCCATGATTCGCACATTCCAGCAGACGCCGGCGACGCCGATCCCGTTGTTTCCCACCGCCCCAATCGTGCCGGCAACATGTGTTCCGTGACAATGGTCATCAATTGGATCCGGATCAGAGTTGCAGAAATCATACCCGTAAATATCGTCAACATAACCGTTGTCGTCATCATCCACGCCATGAATGCCATTGAGTTCGGCCTGGTTGACCCACATGTTCGCGGCCAGATCGGGATGCCTGTAGTCAATCCCTGAGTCTATCACCGCCACAACGATATTCGTGCTGCCCGTGGTAATATCCCAGGCCTCCGGCGCGTCAATATCATTATCAACAGACACGCTGTTCATGACCGTAACGTTCGTAGGACAGATATCTGTCAATATTGCGCCAACGCTTTGCGACACCGAAATCACCGGGATCCAATTGCTGGCGGATCCGAGCGTTCCCCAGAAATCGCCGCTCACGTTGTTATAGATCACGGCGGCCGTCGCGCCTGCAGCCATGGCGTTCCTTGTCTTCTCGGCAAAAGTGAGGGTGCCGCGTTGGATCAACGCGATGTTTCCGTTCACTTCGCCCGGGAAACTGCCAATTCCGCCTATCCCGCATTCAATGAGTTGGCCGCGGACGCCGTTTGAACTGGTGCTCCCTGCGTACGTCATCCCCCTCCCGGTGTAGGAAACGGGCGGCAACGTGTTCACAATCACCCGGCCTTCACCTGCCGCGTCTTGTCCGACGTTATTCATTGCCCACAACTGGTCGAATTGCGGATCGTTCGGGGTCAGGGACGCGAAAACAATGTAATCAGGTTCGACGTAGTCAATAACATCGGATGATCCGGCCAGCGCATCCATAGCCTCGGTCAACGCACCCGCGCGAGGGAAGCCTGTGGCCACCAGGTACAGGCCGGGAACGCGCATCTTGCGGCGTATGCTGTAGTTCAACCTGGCGATGGCGGACTCGAGATCGCGCTCCTGCCTGCCGGGCCGCAACTTCACAATGACATGGTCCGCCACCATGGCGACACGCCGCACCACGCGTTCGCTGCCGGTTGCGATATCGCTTAGTATCGTCTCTTCGATGCGGACATAGGGATACTTGCCGCGTCTCTTGACGATCTTCTCGCGGATGAAAACACCCTTTCCGCCGCCCACTTCATCCCGAGTTTCCAGCAACTCGGCATTGGCCAGTTCCAATGGCAGAACGCAGTCCCCTCCATGAGTCTGCGACGATGGGCTCCCCGACGATTTGTGAATCTCTTGCGCGGACTGCGCCACTTGACCTGTCCGAGCCCCCCTGCCGGACGCCGAATTCGTTGCGCCCGATATGGGAACGAATTCAACCGATTCATGCGGAAGAAATGCGTTGTCGCGGCGCGCCATCCAAACAAGCCACGCGACACAAACGATCGCGGCAAGGAGAACACCGCGCCACCATCGCCTCGGACACCATCCATGCGTACTTCTTCTCATGCAGAATCCCGGCAACTAAGTACTGAGTCCCATAATTATGGTGACGTATGATACTTGCGGCTCACCGGGACGGTTCGCCCTACCTGAGGATGCCTTTATAACAAGGTAGGGCGAAGCCTCCGGCTGAGCCGTTGAATGCGTTAGCGAACTCATGAACCAGTGTAACAAGGCGGCCGGAGGCCACAACCAAAGAATCCGGCCGCCGTCACAGGTGCAGGTCGAAAGTGAGGGTAGAACCGGGATGCCACCACCTGCGACCTGTGACTTTCGACTTTCACTGCCTCATCCTGCCGGAACCACGAATTTTCTTGTTTTTCATCGCCGTAACGGCGGGATGAGGCACTAAGGTTGTTTGGGCTGCAGCCGTCACGGGTGAGAGGTGGCGCGTCCATATTTTGCAACTGCCCGACGGCTACTGCAGTCTTACTTTGACGCGGAACATCCTCACTGCGTCCGGGAACAGGTTCGTGTACGCGGCAACCGTGTTGTTTCCCATGATGTTCATGGCGCCTGCAACATCCCCCCAGGGACCGGTCAGCAGATTCACCGTGCTTTGCAGATCGTAGTACCGGAGCTTACCTGAATACGCAGCGCCCGACGCCTCGATCGTCGGATAACTGACTACCGTGTCATGGCCATTCAACGTCACGAACAGTCTGAAAGCGCTCGAGGCCTGCGTCGGATCCGAACCAAGCATGTATTC
>SPBP01000205.1 GCA_004525935.1 Lentisphaerales bacterium
GAAGAACTTCATCGGAGAAGCGAGATCCATCTCTCAGTACCGTTCATCTGCTCTACAGACAGGCATGCTGTTGAGCGTCCGGGCAAACCGAATCACGGAAGAAAACGTACCGAGGATCCCTTGTTCTCGTCGTCGGTTCCAACAAAGAACCGGCGGTCCGAACCGGGCATCAGAACTATCCCCTCCACCTTGTGACCCGGCGCCCTGCATACTTCCTCTGGTTTCGGCAACAGTTCCAGGGCGACTTCAGGCGAAGTTGCAGCTATCTTGCCAATCAGGTACAACGCGGCATCGAATGGACCATCGTCGCCAGGGTCGAAGGCTGATGAAATGTAGATCGATCCCTGGTCGTCTATGGTCAGATCCGAAATCGATCGCACCTGGTTGCCGGCCGGCCATGGGACGGTGATCCTGGCGGAACCTGCTGCCGACACCTTATGCTTTGCCAGATCAAGAGCGCCCCAGAACAGTTCGCCCGGAGCGCCTTCACCGCGGTGTGCCCAGACAACCGCCATAACGCCATCCTTCTCGTACAGGCCAACTCCCTCAAAGTTCTTGCCTTTCGTATCCGGCCAGCTGAAACGACCAAGTAATTCAAGCGTCTTGCCGTCAACCAGTTTCAAGTGAAACACATCGCCGTTACTCATCACGGCCAGGTACTCACTCTTCGTGCCTGGCACGGCACATAGCGATTCGAAATCTACGGGATCCGGCGCGCCCTTGGCCCATGCGAGCGCCTTGTAGTCCGCGCCCCCTTCACCACCCACGGTCACAACAGCACACTTGACGTCTTCCGGCTTCTTGTTGTCGTGGACTATCAAGAAACTGCCACCGGATTTCCCTGCCTCTATCAACGCCATTCCGCTGATTCCGCCGCGCTTCCCATCCTTGACGCCTTCCCATTCATCAGCCCCGAACACACAATCGGTCGCCACAAATCCCACAACACCCGCCAACACCACCGCAAGACGCAAGCGCTTCATCTGGTTTCCTCCTTATTCACTAGACCCTTGATATCGTAGCAGCCCCCGCCATTCCCGCCAACAGATTATACGCGCCTCTACGCCTGCAGATTCCCCTTTTCACAGCCGGAATCCCGCAACAGTCGCCAAATGCTTCATTCCACACGCTCGCAAAAGACGATTCCTGGTTCTCGCGCCAGATATCGGGTTGCCGAAGATGCACCGTTCCACTGAATCGTTTTGCCCAGATCTGCTGACCGTTGTAGAATCCGGGCATGGCTTCATTAAGATCAACGCTCCCGGCCGCTGTGGCGGTTGCCCTGCTCTTGCAGGTTCCCCAGCAGCACGCCTATGCGCAAACTAATAACGTCGACCAGAACCCGGCGGGGCTGGCAGAGGCTATTTTGGATCTTGGCCACCCCCGGTTTGCCGAGCGCGAGCAAGCTACTCGCTATCTCTGGTCGCAAGGACCAAAGGCCGATGCCGCACTCAGGCAGGCAGCAGGAAGCGATGATCCAGAAGTATCAGTGCGAGCAACGCAGATTCTGAAATGGATTCGGGCCGGGCTGATGCCTGATATGCCCGAGAACATCACGGCGCTCGTACGACGCTATCCGCTCTGCGATGAGACGACAAAGCAGGACATCCTTCTGGAACTTCTGACCGATCACGATCACGGTATCCCGTCTGCCACTGCACTGCTCCGCAATGAATCTGACAACCGGGTTCACAAGCGGATCTACTCAACTGCATCCGCCGCAGTCTTAGACGCGGTACGTGCGATGCTCCTGCGAGACGACTACGACATCCCATTGGAGCTTTTTCGACTCGGCGCACTTGCTGATAACGATACCATGCGCCGTGCACTTGTCCTGTTCGTGCTCGAACGCGGCACAGTCGCGGAGGAAATACAACACTGGGAGCGTCTGCCCGGCCCCGATTCACCGGTTCACATGGCGCTGCTTTACCTGTATCGAGCTGCCGGGGATCAGATCAATGCCCTGCGACACGCTGAGCTATGCGGCCGCGATAGCATACTCCGGACGATCCTGCAGGAACAGGGAGCATGGCAACGGCTCGCCCGGATACAAGACGAGAAGCCTCGGCCAACCGACCTTGAGTGGCTTGGGTATCGGGCCGCATACCACCGGCTTGCGGGACATACAAACCAATTTGAGCACACTATCTCCGATATTGAAGCGCTGGCATTGGATGATGTTGAGAAGAACGCATGGTATGGCGCAGAAGCGCTCATGCTCAACGATTGTCATGAACGGGCCATAGCCCTTGTTGTCAAGTCACGCCGGCTCGGACAGGCTGCGGAACTACTGTTCAGTCTCCATCGTTACGATGATATTATCGCACTGGCAGCAGACACTGCCGGGGTAGATACCAACCAGTTGAACACCCTGAGTCTCATTACAAATATTGTTACCCGCACCGTTCTGCCCTCTACTCAGGCAGACGCAGGCGCGGCGAAGGAACTGGCAAGCCAGGAAGCGGGCCCATTGTCCGAGGCAGATGCGCTCGCCGCAAACGGCGAATGGCAGGCAGCCGCCACTCTCTACGGCGACTTATCAAAACAGCAGCCTGGGGCTCCGCTACCACTCTTTCTTCAGGGGCTGGCACTGTCGCGTTCGAACCGAACCGCAGATGGAAAACGACTCATGTCCACCGCATCACTGCTCGCCGTCGACCCTCCTGCTCAATATCTACTGGCAACCGCGTTAAGCAAACGTGCGCACACCAAGGAATCAGACAGACAATGGGAACTCGCCTTCCGCACATCTGCCTGCGGCTCATGGCAATGGGGAGAATCCCTGCGACGCTTCGCAATTCCCAACGCCAGGCGCATCGGTGATCATGCGACAGCCGCGTTCTACGCAGAACTGAACAGGCTCCGTTGCCTGGATAAGAGTAGCGGATTGCTGGAAGTCACCGGATATCTCAACTTTTCGTCGAAAGTAGCGGTCTATCGGGTACTTGCCGAACTGGAATCCGGCAATATCGACCTGGCGACCGCAAGAATGCACGATTACCAACGCATGTTCCCCGGCGACATAGAACTTGCCATCATGCTCAGGCCCAGGCTTGAGGCACTCGGTCAGCAACCCATTGCCAATGAACTGTTTGACACAACCTTCGCATTCCTGGATGCGCTATGCCGGAAATACCCGAACATGGGCCACATACGAAACGCTACAGCCTGGCTGACCGCCCGATGCAGGAGACGCCTTGACGATGGACTGACGCATGCACAGCGGGCCGTCCAGCTTGAGCCCCGCTCCGCCGCGTTCATCGACACTCTCGCAGAAGTGCTCTTCCAACTCCGCAAGAATGACGAAGCTCTGGAACTCATGCGCAAGTTCGTCGAACTCGAGCCCGATGAACCCTATTTTCGACGGCAACTCACCCGCTTCGAGAAGAACGATACTGCCACCGATCCCGAATAGGAATACCGTAGACCACAGCCAGATCAACGATCACCTGGACGGCTGCTTACTTCCCCGCTTTCGTGCTATCGCATTCTCTCAGCCTGCCGCCAAGAAGTGCGTGAGAAAGAATCTTGTACACAAGCTTGGCCGCAAGAAAGTCGGGCGCATGCAAACCGCGGATCGGCGCAAGCTCAACAACATCAAACGCGGGAACACCCGCCGATTCGCTGCACACGACTCGCACAATATCGAGCGTACGATCCCAGGAAAGACCACCGGGCTCGGGCGTGCCGACAGACGGCATGATTGCCGGATCGAGCCCGTCAAGGTCTATGGTCATATACACCTTCTTGCCTCTTATGAAACCCCTGAGGTCTTCGAGGAACGACACGTCATGGCCCGCGGCGTCTTCCGCAAACACCGTCTTGAGTTCCTTGCGGCTCCGACGAAATGCTTCTTCGTCCACAGACATGCTCCTGATCCCAATCTGAAACACAGGGCATGTTTCCAGAATCCTGCGCGCTGTACAGGCATGGCTGAAACGAGACCCCCCATACTCATCTCTGAGATCCGCATGCGCATCAACCTGGACAACCACAAGTTCATCTGCCGGAATCACGCTGGCCAGCCCGCGAACTATGCCGTCGGATATTGTGTGTTCTCCCCCAAGCACAGCCAGCAGTTCGGGAGCTCGGTCCCCGCCAAGCATATCTGCCACGACATCACGAATCTCGTCGACCATTGCCTCGTGAGATCCTTGAACGGGTATAAGCGGACCGACCGTATGTATGCCGTAGACCATGGCCGGCTCGCAATCGAACTCTCTGTCAAAGAGTTCGAGCTGCCCTGATGCCGCAAGAATGGCCGATGGTCCTTCACGTGTGCCGGAACCGTACGACGTCGTTGCCTCGTATGGAACCGGAAGTACCCATGCTCTGGCCCGCTCCGCCCGGGTAGCGACATCGGACAGTCCCAGAAAGCTCCGATCAGCCTCGCGTTTGTGCTGGCTCATTGCGTCCCCACATCTGAATTAGCCGACTCGGTGTCCCGCATATGCAATGAAACATGCTTAATTTGAGCAATATGCACCACCAATCAACGCGGGCTACGCCCGCAACCCAAGAGGTCAGAAGTCAGAGGTCGGAGGTCAGACACTTCCTCCGGCGACTTGATCATACTTCCGAGCATTCGGCCGATCTCCGTGCACTCTCTGGTCATTTTCTCATGTTCGGCATCTGTGATGTAGCCACAGTCATGAGCGAAGTCTAAAGACGTGTCCGTCTCGCTGTTTTCGCCGTCGGTGTCAGTCAGTTTACTCACGAAGTGCGCCTATGGCCTGTCCAAATGGCGTTGCTACGCGCCTGCTGACCTCTGATCTCTGACCTCTGACCTCTCGCACGACATCGCCGCAAACTCCATTAGATTCTCGGGGCTTCCGCAGAATCTGTGGGTAGATTCGTATCTGTTTCGAAGCCTGAACTGGTAATCAACCTGAGTCGTTGGAAGCGGATCGGGTAAGGGTATCCGAGTAAGAGTGGCGAGTAAGAAAGCGAGTAAGTGTCAGCAATCAACA
>SPBP01000269.1 GCA_004525935.1 Lentisphaerales bacterium
ATCACCGGAACTGAGCCGACCTGCGACTGCGCAAAAGGGTCGAAATCCCGCTGTTGAAATAGTGGAATATGATGAAACTAGACCGGCTGATTATCTTCACGCGGTATCCTGAGCCGTGGCCCAAGGGGTCAGCCCTCGAAATAGCAAATAAGGACATTTAGCGTTTCTAGCTGCGCAGTTTTCCGCCATTAGGGACACACAAGTTATCTGCAGAACTGGCCGAATTGGGCCTGTTTCCGGCGGAATTGCACTAGAATCTCGCCGCGTGCTACGCAAACACTGTCCCGTCATGCCGGGAACCCCTCCCGCCGGGCCTTTCCCTCTTACCAGGCGGGGTGCAACCGCATTACGGATTTGGCTGTCCGTCATCTGACGGACTGCGAAAACGATGGGGTCAGATTGCCTCATCTGCAGCCGCCTTCGTCGTCCCGACTACGGCGTGCCATGAGGCGTCGCGGGGCGGTCCTCGTCCTCGATCTCCATTTCTCCTTCCGAGGACGAGGACCGTTCGTCACGCTTTGCGTTCCTCGCTGAGGACGAGAACGAGTACGACCAACAGATTAGCCTCCAGGACGAAGCCGTGGATCCGCATTCCCCGCCCGCAACGCTGTCGCGCCCGCCAGCAACGCTATGCGCGGCATTGCGGGCAGGTAGCGACTGCGGGCTGGGTAGCGCTGCAGGCGGGCGCCACAGGCGATGCAGACGGGCGCGTTCGTTCCGGTCGTGTCAGCTTTCGCACACCTGTCCGCCTCTGGAGGAAAATCCGCAATGCAAACTGCTGGCCAGCCCACCACCATACCGAAGGCATACGGACGCAGCCTCAGCGAGACGAGCGAACCAGGTACTCCTTGACAAATAAGTGGTCCAGCCGATTCTCGAACAGGATTTCCTTGATCTCCCGACCGCTATGCCTGGTCCGCACGTCCAGCCTGGAACCCAGCACCGTGCAGCCGTTGGTCGGCGCCGGATCAGTCATCTTGCAGCAAATTCCAACATACTCGTACCGACTCTTCAACTCCTCAGGACCGAGCTTGTCCCCAGCCCGGTAACCATGTATGTCGGCGCCAGGTAGCAGAAACCGGTACCGTTCATACTTGGCATTGAAGTTGTGGGTAACCCACACTTCCCGGCCACGCACCTGCTCAATCACGTCTTCCGGATACCTGCCGGGCTCGTGCTCCAACGGATGGAAGAACGCCGTAAGACACGGATACACGAGCAACAATGAAACCGGTACCAGCCCCCTCATCCACCGGGTCCTGACCAGCGCAACCACAGTCACTGCAATGGACACAATCAGGATCAGCCATACGTACGACGGGTACATCTCAGATGCACCGGCATAATTCGCCAGCCTGAAACAGGAATAAGTCACGCCGCCAATGAACAGGCCGGCAAGCACAAGAGCAATGCGATATGCCCAGTAAGGAATCCGGTCCCAATACAGGCCCAGCAGTACCGCAAGCGCCGGAGTGACAGGAAGCAGGTAACGCGCAGAACGCTGACTGGGTATCGTGAAGACAAGAAAAAAGGTCAGTATCCATATCCATAACATACGCTCTTCCGATCCGGCGCTCCGACGTTCGCGAAACGCGCGATACATCATCGTTACCGTAGGGACAATCAGCAGGCCCGTGCCCAACATGAACTCAATGGCTAATGACCATACGGTGGAATCACCCCACAAGAGGTTGACCAGGTAGTTCCCCTTCCCCATCTTCCCGATGTTTTCCTTGAAGATGAACTCTCTGACGATCGAACCTGGATCCGGGTCAAACACAAACCAGAGACTGAACAGTCCCAATCCCACGCCCATCATGAGAATCAGTTTCCAGGAATCCCGCTTAATGAACTCCACCAGCGAATACTTGCGCTCGCGCCAGTACCACCAGCCTAGTGTCGCACCAACCGGGAGCGCCAATATGAACGACTTGTAGAGAAAACCTATGCCCAGTGCCAACCCGGCAAGCAATGGATAAATCCATCGCGAGTTGATGATAGTGGAACGGTAATACAGCAGCACGAAACACGGCAACGTAAGCCAGAACACGAGGCCTGGATCCGTCAAGAATGGGCGGCCATACCGGTACGTGCTGATGAAGATGACGTAACCAAGAAATCCAGCAAGTCCTGCCTTCGGCCCGCGCAGTTTCGATGCGACAAGGTAAACCATCAGACCGGTCAGCAGTGTATAGGCCACGCTCGGCCACCGCAGCCGCCACTGAGTCCAGTGCTGACCCCAACCCGTGCTCGCAATGCCCTGCCAGAACAGCATCGGCGGCTTCGTGTTGCGCATGTCGACCAGGTCCGACTGCAACGGCAACAATGCACCACTCTGCGCGGTCATCCGCGTGATATGCATGTAGGGGTATTCATCACCGTTACTCGGAATATGCTGGCCGTTCAGGCTATACAGGTAGACGAAGGTCACCAGCAGCATCGCGCCGACAAGAATGACCTTCATCATTCTGCCTCGCTCGTTCACGAGCAAGCCGCCTTCAGGGAAGGCTCCACAGCTTGTAGAACCTGTTCGGGGGTGATTGAACGCAGGCATACATTGTCGACACAGGCGGTCTTCCTGTGGTTCCAGGCGCTGACACAGGGAGAACATGCCAGGCCCGCGTATATCGGAGTTGTCGGACCCAATGACCCGTAGAGTTTCGGGGTCTCTGGTCCGAACAGAACAAACGTGGGCATGTTCGTTACAGCGGCAAAATGGGCCGGACCAGAATCATTTGAAATCATCAGTAACGAGCTGCAATATAACGCCGGTAGCTGTCTGAATGCCACGGCACCTGCAAAGTTGACACAACGTTCGTGGTTAACATCACCGGCCAGGGCGGCCAGCCCTTCGCGTTCTGACTCAGCACCAGTCAACAGGATGATAGCCGATTCGTACCGATCGAGAATGCTTCGTGCGACCTGGACATAGTTGGAGCGCTCCCACCGCCGCTGCGGCAATAGATCGCTAGCATTGGCGTTAATCAGAACAAGCTTGTGCCTGCTCCGATCGAATGTCGGGCAGTGTTTCACGACAGTCTTGCGCACCTCTTCAATCTCAGTTTCGCTCACATCAGCTTTGCGGAGCCGGATTTCATCGTCACCCACTATCGTTTTCGAATACGGCATCTCCGGCTGCGTAACCATCAATGAGTTGACCAGCGCAATGAAGTTCTTCGCAATGTGGATGTGCGGATTGTAACTCACCCGGCGCGTCAGCATGTGGCCACGGTATAGTCCCTCATTGTGAAAACGATGGAATCCCACACGGTTCGCCGCACCGCTCAGGCCCGTCAATAGGGCCGTGTAACGCGAGAACAACTCCAGGTCAATCACCGTGTCGATCTGCTCACGGCGTGCCCATCGCAGGAAACGCAGCGAATCGCCAACGAGGCTGGACACGGATGTTTCCCGAATTGTGAAGATGTGCGAGTCATCAACGGTGTTTAACAGGCTCAGACTGGGCTTGTTGCCTTCGAAGATGGCGAAGTAAAGCTCTGCGCCGAACTCCTTCTTCAACTTCTGCATCGCCGGATCGACCAGAATAGCACTGCCCATTTCAGACAACTCAATGAGAAGCACCTTCTTCGGTCGGCATGGTTTCTTCCGCAGGAACATCCTCGTCAATAGACTGGCAATCGAGCACAGGGGAACCCCGGCGCGATAGTCAATCCAACGCATCAAGTCAACGTTCATTGAGACTCCCGGGCGACCCCGCCATAGTGCTAGAGTTGCCGGCCAATGATACGGGCTCAGACTCCATTGTCGATAAGGAAGTCTTGAAAGACTGACGGCGTTCATGGAAACTGCTGATGAATAAGAACCTCGCTCTATAACCGCAAAGTGGAGAAGACGCATTGAACAAAGCTGCCCTGGCAATCATAGCCGTGTTTGCGATCGCGTATGTCGCACCGCTGGGCGTGCGGCCTATGGTCATGCCGGATGAAACTCGCTATGGCGAGATCCCGCGCGAAATGATCGAATCCGGCAACTG
>SPBP01000257.1 GCA_004525935.1 Lentisphaerales bacterium
ACGTGCATCAGTCGCCATTCTCCGCCTCTATCTCCTTCAACACCTCGTCACCTACGTTCATGTTCGTATAAACATCCTGAACATCATCATTCTCCTCAAGCTCATTCACAAACCGCAGGATCGATGAGGCCACGGACTTATCGCTAATCGGCACATAGGTGTCGGGCACAAGGGATGACTCGGCGCTTACCGTGGGAATTTCCGCCGCAGCCAATGCGTCAACAACCCCCTGGAACGCGGACGGCTCGGTGAGGATCTCGTACTGATCCCCATCCCGCTTCATGTCTTCTGCGCCGGCATTCAGTATCACGTCCATCAATTTCTCTTCTTCAACCTGCTCAACATCGACAAAGATCTGGCCTTTCCTCTGGAAGCCGCGCCCGACCGCTCCCTGCGATGCAAAGCTGGAACCATTCTTCGAAAAAATATGCCTGATCTCCGCTGCGGCACGTTTCCGGTTATCGGTCAGTGCGACCACTATCAGCCCGACACCCCCGCTCGCATAGCCTTCGTAAACGGCTTCTTCCAATGCCGCGCTTTCGAGTTCGCCGGTCCCCTTCTTGATTGCCCGGTCGATATTATCCACCGGCATATTCGCAGCGCGCGCTTTCTGCACGACATTGCGTAGCATTATGTTCATTTCGATGTTCCCGCCGCCCTGCCGTGCTGCAATCATCATCTCCTTGCTCAGTCGGCTGAAGATCTTTCCGCGTTTCGCGTCCGCCGCGCCCTTCTTGTGTGCAATCGTCTTCCACTTACTGTGACCACTCATCGTTCAAGACTCCTTACATGTCCCTGCCAACGCTCTTGGCCCGAAGTTCATACCGGCCAACTCGTTCCGGACCGGGAATTCATAATCCTGTATCCACCCATTTCCAAATCCGAGCTCTTCAGCTTCCGCACGCACCAGCTCATATTCTTCCTGTGTCACCCGTCTATTCCACGGCAACATATCGACCGCCAGGTGCGCCGGACTATACTGCGCCATCAGGCTGATCGCGAGTTCTGTACCAATCTCTCGTTTCAGCCAGCGCAGATTATCAATCGATTCCACGGCATGACCCGGAAGGACCAGCAGCCTGCATATTGTCCCGCGCCGCGCCGTTCCGTCATCATCCAGCACGACAGGGCCAACCTGGTTCCACATCTTCGCAACAGCGTCCCGCGCGACTTGGACATAATGCTTGCTGCCTGATGCCGTGGCCGCTGTTTCGGGACTGGCATACCGCAAATCAACGAGGTATACGTCGACAATACCCGAAAGTGAATCGATCATCCCGCCCGTTTCGAAACCACTTGTATTGTATACAACCGGCAGGGAAACGCCATCATGATCGAGCAATTCGAGGGCCTCCGCAATGAACGGAATCCACGGGGTCGGACTGACCAGGTTCCAGTTATGGCAGCGAAGATCCGCCAATTCCCTCAAAATCGCGGCCAGTCCCGGCACATCGTGCTCTGCACCGTCCCGATTCTGGCTCCATCGGTAATTCTGGCAATAGATACAGGCAAGCGTGCAGCAGCTGAAGAATACTGTACCGGATCCGCGTGTTCCGCTCAGCGGCGGCTCCTCGCCATGATGTGGACCGAACGTGTAAATCTTCGGGCGGGCACCGGCCCCGCAGAATCCAATCTGGCCTGACAGACGGTCCACGCCGCACCTGCGTGGACACAGTCTGCATTCGGAAACTCCAGGGCCGCCTGGCCCTGACCATGCGACACGGTCTACCTTGTGTGTGGGTATGTGAGTGTGTGAGTATGTGCGTTCTGCTGGCACGTCGAATTCGATATCGTCTTCCCTGACTGGATCGTGTGAAGTGCGACGCCGGTCCATCCAATGCCCCCCCACACACTCACACACACTCACACACACGCCGGCATTTCCTACTTACTCGACCTCTTGCTTCTCCTTCTCCGCCGAGGCGACAACCTTCTCAGTAATATTCGAAGGAACAATCTCGTATCGAGCGAGAACCATCTCAAACGTGCCGGCGCCCGACGTCATGCTCCTGATCTCGGCGCAATACCTGAACATTTCCGCAAGTGGCACATCTGCGCTGATAATCTGCATCCCGGCCTCTGCCTCAATCCCCAGGATCCGACCACGCTTATGGCTGATATCCCCCGTAATCTCGCCCATGAACCCTTCGGGCACCATGATCTTCACCGTCATGATCGGCTCAAGCAGGACCGGCTTGGCCGCAGACATCCCTTCCTTGAACGCGCGGGAAGATGCAATCTTGAAGGCCATTTCCGAAGAATCCACTTCGTGGAATGATCCATCATACACAGCAACGGCAATACCGGTTGTCGGGTAACCCGCTATGCTTCCCCTGGTCATCCCTTCCACCAGTCCTTTCTGCACTGCCGGAATGAAGTTCGTCGGTATGGCACCGCCCACGATCTCGTTGATAAACCAGTCTTCTTCTCCCTCCTGCTTCGGCTCAACGCGCAGGTATACCTCGGCAAACTGTCCATGGCCGCCGGTCTGCTTCTTGTGCTTGTGATGCCCCTGCCCTGTGGACGTGACCGTCTCGCGATACGGAATCCGCGGCGTACTGAGCAATACTTCCACGTTACTCCGGCTCTTCATCTGCTCAACCGCGACCTCGAGATGAACGTCGCCCATGCCCGACAGCAGCAGCTCCCTCGTCTCATTGTTGCGCATAAGCTTAATCGTCGGGTCTTCCTCGGCAACACGATTCAGCGCCATCCCGATCTTGTCTTCGTCCCCACGGCTCTTTGCCTTGACCGCATAAGACATCACCGGATTCGGGAATGCCAGTGGCTTCATTGTGATCTTCCCGGACGATGAGCACAGGACATCGTTCAGCTTGGTATTCTTGAGTTTCGTCATCGCCACAATATCGCCTGCTGTTGCCTTATCGACATTGGTCTGTTGCTTGCCGTTAACAACCAGCAGGCCCGCCACCCGTTCCTTCTCATCCGTTCTGGAATTCACCAGGTCGGAAGCCGTCGTAAGACTCCCCCCGCATACGCGCAGAAAAGTCAATTGCCCCACATATGCGTCACTGACCGTATGCCAGACAAATCCGGCAAACGGTGCGTCTGGTGATGGATCTATATCGTTCCCTTCCGAATCCTTCATCTTCCGTTCCAGTGGCGACGGCAGAAGTCGCAGCACACCTTCGAGCAGTTCCGTGATCCCCTTATCTTTCAGCGGCATACAGGCAAAGATGGGCACCAGTTTACGGGACAGCACGGCCTTTCTGAGACCGGAGGCCACCTCTTCCGGTTTCAGAGCTTCGCCGACGAGGTACTTTTCTATTAATGAATCGTCGGTTTCTGCGGCTATCTCGGTCAACCTGTTGCTCAAGTCCTTTGCCTGGTCGGCCATTGAATCCGGCACAGAGCCTGCAAGCACATCGGCAACGGCGGCATCCGGCGCAGGCAGGACAACCGGCAGACAGTGTGCGCCCCATTTCCCCTGGACCTCTTCGACAACCTTGGCAAAATCCGCATTCTCCCTATCGAGCCCGGTAACGACAATCGCATATGGCGCACCGAGTTCGTTCGCGCGCGCCCACGCCTTGCTCGTGCCCAGCTGAATTCCTGAAGTCGCATCGATCACGAGCAGACACGACTCACAAACCCGGCTGGCGGCGATGACCTGTCCGTAGAAATCGATGTAGCCGGGCGTGTCGCAGAATGTCATATACGAAGCACTGCCGTCTTTGGCCTTGTACAGGGCGCCAAATGGCTTCGTCTGCAGGGTAATCTTGCGGTTCTTTTCGGAATCGGTCCAATCGGCCATGCTTGAACCGTTATCGGTTGATCCGAGCCGGTCATTCACTCCCAGCTTGAACAGCAAGGCATCAATCAGTGTTGTCTTCCCGCTTCCAGTATGGCCCATGACCGCAAATGTGCGAGTATTGGCAACGTCGACATTCTTCATCTGCTGTTCTCTCCCTCCTGGTCTGTTTCGATCAACACACGGCGGGCGATTATTACACGATCCCTCCGTCGACTCAATGGCTTTTACCCGGTTCTTTTGGGATCGAAATTGGACATTCCTCTATTTCGTCCGTTCGGGACAACTGACCGCCTGTAATGGATGGAGATTCACAGGATCAAAACAATCCTGTTCATCCTGTCAGAGCATATCATTCAACTTGCGGCTCTATTCCAGCTCAACGCGGATACGGTAGAAGCTGAGGTCGTCCGG
>SPBP01000005.1 GCA_004525935.1 Lentisphaerales bacterium
CTCTTTTTCCCAAATATCATCTATTTCGCCTTACCCATTGCCATTCCTGCTATCGCTAATACAATTACCGACCCACAGATTCCGCGGAGGAGCCAGATTTTCTTGTTTCTTTCAGCAGCACCTGAGGAATAAGGCACTAACAGCTTCCCGGCTGGGCCCCGTCCCCGCCCCTGGTGCCCGAAGACATCCCTCAGACTATCTATAACCTGTCCGAAAAGGTCTTTTCGGACAGGAGTGTCCAGTGTTCAGTGTTCAGTAATTTCGAGCAGTCATTCCGCTTGACAGAAAGTGTCGCAACATGCTAGTGTTCAGTAACTTACAGCAACGACAGGAGTGGAGCATGCTAGCATGTGCGACACAGAAGACGATAGCTGACCAGCCCACAAATGGCAACCTGTTTTTGCCGGTTCCTGACACCGACTTTCGCGATTTCCTGGACGAAGTGGACAAACTGGCTCGTTTTGCCCCGGAAACTATCACGGCGATCGAGGCCCTTTGCCCGCGGAAATGCCGCAACAGCAGCCTCTCACGGCCCAAGCCTCGCCTGAACACTGAACGCCGAACACTGAACACTCCTGGCCGAAAAGACCTTTTCGGACAGGCTCTAGATAGATCCCGATTTCATCGGGATTTGTTATGGGATGATGATTGCTCTATTCTTTCCTGAATAAACAGCGTTTTGCGAAGCAAAACATACTAGCAGGGCTAGGACTTTGCTCCGACGCAGGAGGAGCTAAGTCCGACGCACTGCTAGTGGTCAACGACTTAGAGGTCATAATACGGGAGCCGCCGGCGGTACTGTGACAGACTTCTCTGTTGTTCAAGATGCATGAGTGAGCAAGAAGGGGCGCGGATCATGAAACTCGTAATTGCGACGAGAAACCCGAACAAGCTCGAAGAAATTCGCGCAATCTTCCAGATCAACTCTCTCGAAATCATCGACCTGCGATCATATCCAGAGCTGGCCCCAACTGAAGAAGACGGTGCAACTTTCGAGGAAAACGCGATCAAGAAAGCCCGGGAGGCAGCACTTGCAACGGGGGAATGGGTACTGGCCGATGATTCAGGTCTGGCAGTCGAGGCGTTGCACGGAGAGCCGGGCGTGTTCTCAGCCAGGTATGCAGGCGAACCGTCGGATTACAGGGCAAACAACGCTAAGTTGCTGGACGCGCTTGCCGGACAAACAACCCGGGCCGCAGTGTTCCACTGCGTGATTGCCCTCTCCAGTCCGGACGGAACAGCCAGGACCGTTCAAGGCATCTGCCGGGGCACTATTACGAATACCCCAAGTGGCACGCGTGGTTTCGGATACGATCCACTCTTCGTTCCCGAGGGCAATACCCGAACCTTTGCCCAGCTTGACGCAGAGCACAAGAACGCAATTTCACACAGAGCAGTTGCCCTGCGGCTCGCCATATCCGAATGGGCCACTCTTCTCGATAACACAGGTTCGCTTTGACAGAACCCCCCCCGCCGCGGACCACAAATTCCTCAGAATATGGAGCATTTCCACCGTTATGCCGATCATACCAAATGCCGTATCCTGGGCGATTCATGGGAAACACATCGGCTCTCATTCTCAGTTCCGAGAAGCGCCAGCCATATCACTGCATGATCATGCAAGCTGTACGTGTCTACATAGCAACGTCTTATGACTCCGCTGCAGAATGACGCAAACTCGATCTCGGGCCGCTATGAAAAAGCGCCGCTGTTGACCGCCAATAGTTGACTTGCAGGCCGTGTTCCACTAAATTTGCCGCCTGATCGATTCTCTGAATCGGTGTGAAAGACGCGTCCAGCAAAGAAGGAAGAGAGGATGGACTTCACCGTGGGACTTCAGGTCAAGGTACGCAGGGGAGAACCCGTAGAGAAGGCTCTCAAACGTCTAAAGAAGATCATGGACAAAGAGGGTATGATGCGGGAAATCCGTGGCCATCGTTATTTTGAGAAGCCGAGCGATAAGAGGCGCCGCAAGGCGGCTCGTGCCCGGGCTAGAGCAGCAACTATCTAGCAGCCCTTTTCAACCCCGGTGCAGTAATCAAGGTCCAGACCACCGTGCGGCGCTATCGGCTTCGACAATGGGTTGGTTGTGGCGACACTTGGTGAATAAGCTTCCTGAAATCCGTTTCAGGGAGCTTTTCAATTTTAAGGAGAACCCATGATCCTCGGCTTGTCCACCAGGTGGAACGCTTCGCGCCACACTGACGGCGAGGCGCTCGTTGAAGAAATCCTCGAACTCGGTCTCAACCACATCGAACTGGGATATGATCTTTCGATAGGCCTGGTAGCCGGTGTAGGTCGCATGGTAGAAGAGAAAGCCGTTGTCGTTGACAGTGTCCACGCTTTTTGTCCAGTTCCGCTAGGGGTCCCGTTCGGTCACCCAGAACTATTCTCTCTCGCAAGCATGGATCGAAAAACACGTGAGTCCGCTATTCTTCATACCGTACGTACGCTCCAATTCGCGGCAGAAATGGGCGCGCGCACTGTGGTACTGCACGCGGGCAATGTGAAAATGGGACATCTGACGCAGAAACTGTCGGCTCTTTACCTGAAATGGAAGCAATACACACCACGATATGAACGGGTACGTTCCAAGCTCGTGATGCGCCGCGAAAAACATGCTCAGAAACAATTCGATCATCTTATTTCGAGCCTCGAAGAGGTTATCCCGATTCTGGACGAAACGGGGGTGTCCATCGCCCTCGAGAATCTGCCCTCGTGGGAGTCAATTCCGACCGAACTTGAGATGGAACAGATTATTGAGAGACTGGACAGCCCCAGGGTGCGCTGCTGGCATGACATTGGACACGGCTATGTGCGGCAATGCCTCGGTTTTGTGGGGTTGGCACGCTGGCTGGACAGGCTTGCGCCTCATATAGCCGGTCTCCACGTACATGACGTCAAACACTCCCTGGCCGATCATTACCTTCCCCCGACAGGCGAAGTCGATTTTCTTCCTTACAAGCGGTTCGCCGACCGCAACATACCCACCATTCTAGAACCCATGCCACGCCTTCCAGCGGACGACGTAAAGGCAGCTATCGCATTCCTGTCTGACCTGTGGCAAGACGTCGAACCCAATAATGCCCTGGAAGAAACCCCAGCATGACCCAACGGACCATCTTACGCTCCGTTATCGGCTTACTGCTGAAGTTCCTCCGCATCGCCCTGGGTATCTGCATCCTCGTCTACCTGTTCTACCGAATCGATCGTTCAACAAAACGGATAACACTTCAGACACAACCTGTCAGCATTGAGCGCGGCGCCATCTATGTGGATCCTCTGAACCCCGCGGATCGATACATCATCCTGGACGTTTCTAAGCCCGGCGCCGGAGTTCAAGCTCTGTATACCGGTCCCAGAGAACTTCCCGATTCCGGCGCTCTCTCACGCGCAAGCGGGAGCGGGCCTGATCAACTCGTGTGGACAGCGAGAGAAGTCGATCCGGTCGGGCTAAGTTATGCTGCCGACGTGTTTGCGGAAGCATTAACGAACTGGCAATGGCTCCTGGCGGGAGCGTTGATCTACGTTCTGGCAGTTCTTGGATTGACCGCAAGATGGCAGATGGTCCTTTATGCGCAGGGCGTTGTTGTTCCGTGGAACCGGGCTCTCTCTATGTCGCTGGTGGGCTTCTTTTTCAATGCGTTCATGCCGGGCTCAACTGGTGGGGACCTTGCAAAAGGCTTTCTGGCCGCCCGCGGAACAGTCGAACGAAAGGCCGAAGCCTTTTCTACAGTCTTCATCGACCGCATGCTGGGGCTTCCGGTACTTCTCTTGCTCGGTGGCCTTGTTGTATGTATCAGGGCCCCGTTCTTTCTGGCACACTCAGCCACTCGCGTGGCGTTCTTCTTCATGCTGGCTGTCATTCTGTGTTTTTCAGCAGTGATGGTCGCTGCTTTCGGATGGAACCTCTTCGAGCGGTGGGCGTTCCTTAGACGGCTTGAAGAGCGGCCATCGCTGGGTCCGCTCGTCAGAAGGATCTACGAAGCATTCTTCCTGTGCCGCCGCCAGCCGATACTGCTGATACGGGCGTTTGCGTTGTCGCTGGTTTCTCAATTGCTGGTGATCCTCACAGCATTCTGCTACGGGTCTTCTCTGGGTATAACAGCATCGGGATGGGACTATCTGTCGCTCTTCCCCATAATTCTGTCTATTGCCGCCGTTCCCGTCACGCCCGGCGGTCTTGGTGTTCGCGAAGGTGCTACTGTTGCGTTACTGGGTGTGGTGGGCGTACCGGCAGTCAGCGCCCTGCCTCTTTCACTGCTGCTCTATTTCTCTACGATAATCGTCGGCCTTATCGGAGGCCTGGTCTTCATTGTACATCCCATGCGCCGGCAGATGCTCTCGGCAATTCAAGCTCCACCGCAAGACGTCGCGCAAACGCAGGAAGATCCGGATCCCTCGCACCCATAACGAGCACCGCGTCCCCAGGACGAGCCGTTCTCTTGATGGTCTGAAGACATTCCTTCTCTCCAACAGAAGCTGCAACGACCGATTTTTCTGTCAGTCTGGCAACAAGCTGCTCGGAGGATATCGTCTTGTCAGCCGTGCCACCCGCGTAGTACACGGGCAGAGCCATGAACAAATCGCTGGACCGGCACACGCTCGCGATGCTCTCCGTAAGCTCCTCCATCATGAACGCCAGTGGCTTGAATCCATGCGGACGCCATATTGCTATGACCCGCTTGGAGCGTGGCGCCACTGCATTCCAGGCGGCTGAAATCTTGGCCGGATTATGAGCAAAATCGTCTATAACAACTATGCCTCGTCCTTCCGCAACAAGCTCCAGCCGCCGGGCGATCCCCCGAAATGAAAGAAGCGCTCTCGCTATGGTCTCATGGTCCAGCCCGATCGCGTCGCACAGAGCAATGGCCATTACGGCATTCTCAACATTGTGCATACCCGGAACAATCAGTTCGAACGTGGCACCCGAATACCTGAACCTGCTTCCCATCTCAGTCTGCTCAACATCAGACCGCGTCGAAGGAGGGACCGGACCAATGACGTCGTGCCTGACGTTTCGGGAAAACTCTGTAAAGAGACGGCTTGTTTCGTTGATGTCGAAATGATCTCTGCCGATGTTTGTTACGACAGCCCAGGCCGGATTGAACTCCAGCAGAGAGCCATCACTCTCGTCCGCCTCAACGACACACCAGCCAGAATGCCCTATTCGCACATTTCCAATAGCCCGATCCGATATCCAATCTACGAGCATGCCGCCGTTGACAACGGTTGGATCCAATCCCGCCTGCTCGAGCACCCAACCGATCATGCCCGTTACCGTTGTCTTACCCGAAGTGCCCGTAACTGCCACAGTCTTGTCGGCATCCAGCATCTCTGCCAATACTGCAGCGCGATGCCGAATCGGCGCTCTCTTCCCGATGGCTGCAACGATGTCTGGATTATCCCGCTCAATCGCAGTGCTGACCACTACCATGCACTCCGGACCGCATATCCCACCGCCATCCTGAGGCAGAAGCTCAATCCCAGCAGCTCGAAGCTTTGTGAATATGGGTAGATTCGTGCCCTGATCGAGATACCTGTCTGAGCCGGAAACCGTCCAGCCATGAGCCACGAGCAACTGGGCAAGACCACTCATTCCAACGCCGGCAACTCCAACCACGTGACATCGTCCCGGCTCCATCGCCGTTTACCCCCCTTCAAAGGTTTCGGGTGTCAGGTTGGATATCAGACATTGAATCAGTTCTTCCCACACACTCACACACATGCAGCTTCTCACCCCTCCCGTGCTCAAGCAATCACTTGCTTCTACCGCCTCTGCTTCGTCTAATCCGGATCGCAGCTGAGCCTGCATCTTTCAAAGCTGACGGTTTGTCGATTGTCACAATCGCCATCTTTACGCGTCTGTCGCGCAGGCAAAGACGGGCAGCATTCTCACCAAGCGCCTCGATAAGATGGAACTTGCTCTTCCGCGCCATGGCAGTGATGTCATCGCAAATCCTGCTGTAGTTTATCGTATCATCCAGCTTGTCGCTTCGTCCCGCTTTTCCCAGATCGCATTCAATCTCCACATTGACAATCACTTCCTGTCGCTTTGTCCGCTCCTCGGGCCTGGTTCCAATGACGCACTTGACTCTCAGGTCACGAATGAACATCCGGTCCATAAATACGCCTCCATTCCAGCCTCGGACGACTTATCGCCCCGCAGCCCGGTCACCAAGAAGGTGCTGCCCGCCATCAACATAGATCACCTGGCCCGTAGTCGCATCCGCCTTCAGCAAGAAGACCACGGCAGACGCAACGTCGACTGGCGAAGGTCGCCGCCCCAGCGGCAGGTGCCCGGCCGCCTCAGATACTTTCCAGCGACCAGTGCCGCGCGGCGGAAGAACCGGGCCCGGCGCTACACCGTTGACTGTAATCCGCGGCGCAAGCTCGAGCGCCGCGGCCGTCGTGAACTCGGCTAGTGCCTTCTTAGTGAGCAGGTACGGCAGGCAGCCGGCTTCTGTGCCGCTGATGCGCCTGTCCAAGATATTGACTATGTGCCCTTTTCGTTTTCGACGCGCAAACTCACGGGTAAGGAAGATCGGCGCAAACAGGTTCACTCTGAACTCATCGAGAAGTTTGCGTTCCGTCACATCAGCAAGAGCTGCTTTATGAAAGACGGATGCGTTGTTCACCAGCACATCCAGTGAACCGAAGGCTTCAAGTGCTCTTGCAATGATGCGCCGACAGGCGCTCTCCGAATCCAGTGTTCCCTCCACTGATGCGGCCCCTACCCCGCTCGCGAGCAGCTCCCTGACCAGCTTTGCCGCGGCAGAGGAGGAACGACGATAATGAACCAACACGCGGCAGCCCTCGCGCGCAAGCGCCTCGCAGACAGCCTTGCCTATCCGGGCCGCTCCGCCGGTCACCAGTGCCGTCTTGCCTCTCAGTTCCATTTCCCGGGCCCTCACTAGCCGGCAGCGCCGACACGCTACAAATGCTATATCTTCTGCCGTCCAAAAGCCACCCGTTTCACAGATAGCGTCAACTTCTTGTCGGTCCAGAGCGATGCACGGGATCGCGATCGGGTTACGTTCAGGAACTGACCACCAACATCCCTCGTGATTGCAGGTTCCCGTTCTTCGGACATGATGATTGACAATCGAGAAACGCACCCCCATAATTCACAGGCAGGGATGGATTCAGGTTATCCGGGGGAAGTGCACGCTTTGACCGCAAGTGAGTCTGGTCGCCTCTGTCTCTACTTCAGCCTCCCCCCGAGTCTCAATTCATCCCACAGATTACGCATTGGTTAGACCACAAACAACTCGGAGGCGTCAATCATGAGGAACATCGCGATTCATCTGATTCGGTGCGGTTTTGTTGCTCTCGGAATTTGCATATTCTCAGGCGAACTCCTTGCTCAGCCCACTCTTCCCACAAGTAACACCGAAGGAACTGAAGACGTTGGACCCATGGGGGACCAGCCATGGGTCAATGGGCTGGGAATGACGTTCGTGCCAATTAAAGAGGCAGGAGTATGGTTTTCCATATGGGAGACCCGGGTACAGGATTACGCCGCTTTTGCTGTAGCAACTGACCGGAAGTGGCGCAAGCCTGAGTTCGTCCAGGGATCGTTGCATCCGGCTGTCTATGTAACCTTCCACGATGTGAATGCCTTCTGTAAGTGGTTGACGGATAGGGAGCAGAAAGAAGGCAGGATACGAGCAGGACAGCAATACAGACTGCCGACCGATATTGAGTGGAGCATGGCAGTGGGCTTGCCGGACGAAAAAGAAGGCACCCCGAAAGAGAAAGACGCGAGAATTAACGACGTTTATCCGTGGGGAAAGCACTGGCCACCGAAACAGGATGATGGCAACTACGACCCGTCGATGAAGATAGATTCCTTCCCGTACACCGCACCTGTAGGCACTTTCGGGGCAAACGCGCACGGACTGTATGACATGGGTGGAATGTGTGGGAGTGGTGTTCGGACCACTTTGCACCAGACGGAAAGACAGTGGTTCTGAGAGGAGCGTCGTGGCAGAATGATGCTGCGGTGGTCCTGCTTTCTTCCTGCCGTAGCGGTGAGCGGATTGACGACAGTTGCGGGGTCTGCGGATTCCGTTGCGTACTTGCACCAATCTCCCCTCCAGCAGGTGATCGGAATGCTGTTACAAGCACGAGTGTAATGAAAGGCACAGCTTTGTTCCTCTGCGCGAAATGCCGGTCTGCTGCCGCTGCTGCAGGCAAGTGTGGTCACTGCATAACCGATCTAGTCGAAATGCATGTTCATGCCATCGAGGATGGTTCTGCCACAGTCTGTGCCTGCGCGGTAGACTGCAAGTGTCTCCCAAAGGACACAGGCAAGTGCAGTTGTGGCGAGGATCTGATTATAGTAAGCCTGGAAGGACATGAATAGAGGGCATCCGAGCGCCACCCCGCCTTGATACCTGCCCTCCATGTCTACGAAACGGACTCTCTCACTGAGCCGCTCGCCCAAACAGGCTCTGTCCAGGCCGCCATTCAGCGCAAAAGGTACATCTGGGAGACCGGCTCTTCGCAGCTCAACGTCGGGAATTCACGCCACCCGGTGAAATAGATGATTCTGCCCTGCGGCCTTTGCTTCGAGCGCTGCTTCTCGCTTCTTCCACAAACGCATGCAGGTTCTCAGGAGAGGTCTCTCGTCCGACCTGATCGCCCATTCCGATAATGAACCTGGGGTTATCGACGAAAGCCTCGAGCACCTCCTGGACCTCGCGACGAACGTCCTGCTCGTTCCCCCTGATGAGTGTCTCCACAGTGTGGATATTGCCGTTCATGGTTGTTCGTCGGTTAAGCTGTCGCGCGACCTCAACCGGGCCGTCAAGTCCGTCAACGTCGCCGCCGGGAGGACGCTCAAACGGACACACACAATCAACACCCATTTCCACGAAGTCCCGAATAGTATCCATGCACTTGCCGTGGAAATGAATATGCAGCAGACGTCCGTGCCTGTGCACTTCATCAGCAACCGCTTTGATAAGAGGCTTATCCCACTTCCGCCCATGCCCTGTTCACGGCCGAGATGTCCATAGTACCCGGTTCGCCGCCAAGCGTGGCCAACTCCCAGGCGGGCAGGTCCCGCTCGAGATCCTTGATGGGCCGCTCAACCCGCCACGACGGTTCCTTGCGCATGTATAGACTCGTGCTGGTCAGAGTTCAACGTGGTGTTCGCGTGGTATGGCGTACCTCGAGAGTGTCGTCGTCCAGCCATTTGTCCTGCGAACTGCACCCCACCTTATCGTTGGGTACGCACGCGGGCACAGCGCCCCATCCTTCGCACTGGAATGTTGCAAAGGCAGTCTTCAGTGCTTGATGAAAAGGAAACAGTATTTCGACCCAAAAACGTGCTTTACGGCCCGGTACTGATCTGGAACACTGCCTTCATCGCGGAGAGAAAACGCTTGAGGGAAACACGGGGGGCTGCGAAATGGTGCCTGATGAACTGTACTACACCGCAGAACACGCATGGGTCCGACTTGAAGGCAACACAGCCGTAGTCGGTATTACCGACTACGCTCAAGACAAGCTCGGCAATGTAACTTTTGTCGAACTACCGGAAGTCGGCAGAACCATCGAGCAGAATGATGAAATTGCTGTGGTCGAGTCGGTAAAAGCAGCAAGTGAAGTGTACTCACCGCTTCCAGGCAACGTTTCCTCAGTGAATACAGAGCTGCAGGACAATCCGGAACTACTGAACACTGATCCATTTGGAGACGGCTGGATATGTAAGCTCAACGAGGTCGATAAGACCGCCGTCGATGTGCTTCTCTCGCCGGATCGCTACGCAGATCTCACGCAAGACAAAGACTAGCAGACCGCCGGACTTGGCTCGCCCTGACGGGCGATCACGAGCGACCGGTGTGCTCGGCGTCGATTCTGGCCACCACCACATCAAGAGCTGCCCGGTGTTCCTCAAGCGACTGGACAAGCCTGAACTGTGTCCGACAACGGTCCAGGTTGTGATTCGGTCGGTCGATTTTGAAATATACGTCGCCAAGCAGATAGTCGGTCAGGAACCGCAGGCCGAGCTCAAATGAAATGAGCTTCCCGCTGAACACCATGTGGGCTTTCTCAGCGTCGGACAGCATCCCGCGGAGAGCCGAGAAGTATCCACGCACCACGGCCTCAAAATATGATTCGCGAATCGATACCAGCTCCAACAGCTTCTCATCCTCCTCGGCCCCGCAAACCATTGTCCGTACGAGATCGCCAAAGTCATGAAGGAGAGAACCGGTCATTACCGTATCCAGGTCAAGTATCGCAAGCGGCGCGTCCGACCCGGAGTCGAATACAACGTTTCCAATCTTGGCATCATTATGCACAATCCGCTTCGGTAGCAGCTCTGCAAGCATCAGATCCTGGATCACACCCACTTCCGACTTGCGGGCGAGCGCAAAGTCTATCTCGCGTTTGCATGCCGCAGCACGACCTTGAGGATCCGAGGCGCACGCACTTTCAAATACAGCGAAGCGCTTCGGCGTATCGTGGAAGTCCGGAATTGTCTCACTCAGGTCCGGAGACGGGAAGTCTACAAGATCGCGCTGGAACATTCCAAATGCCCAGGCAACGGCTTCTGCCTGTGAAGCAGTTGTTGCAGTCTTGTGAACAACGCCGTCAATGTGCGAATACGTGCGCCAGAAGCCGCCCGCCTCATCGCGGCAGAACACATTGCCATCACGCGTCCTGATCAGGTGGAGCGGACGCGGTGCAGGCGCCCCTTCCCACCTGCTTGTCAAATGGTCCAGAACACGGCTCATGTTGACCATCAACGATTCGGGATCACGAAACACCCGCTCGTTGATCCGCTGATGAACATACTTCTTCACACTGCCATCAACTTCATATGAAGCAACATACGTGTCGTTGATGTGTCCGGCCGTCAGCAGTTTCCCGTCCAGAAAACGACCGGCTATATCGAACTTAGCGCCTATCTCGCCAATAGAATGAATGTCCATGCTGGTATGCCCGGTGTTATGCGCACCGGGAAACATCTCCCTGCTCATCCGAGGAACACGTAATAAACGTCTTTACCCGACTGCTCTCGCCTGATTCGCCCGGCCGCCTCCAGGGCGTCTACACATTTCTGCATACTATCAATGCTTGCTTTGAGCGACCCGCAAACCTGCTCAGTGGTCGCGGGGTGCCTGCGCAGCACGGCAAGAACAGCGTCCTCGTCAGTCGCCGCACTGCCGGATCCTTCCGATGCGGACACTTCCGACACCTCCGCCAATGGTGAAAATAGTTCGCCCAACCGGTGCAGCTCTTCCGCTGACACAGCCCCGACAGACTTGTCACCCGCGGGACGGATCACTGTATTCATGTGAATCTTGTCCGGCTCAAGCTCCTTCACAAGTTCTGCTACCCTGGACATCTGACCGACTGCCGAGTTCAGCCCCTTGACGACAAACACTTCGATCCAGTATTCACCAGTATACTCCTTTCGAAACGCTCGTTCACCTGCAACAAGTTGCTCAAATGTCAAACCAGGGCAAGGGCGGTTGATAGTCTCGAACGAAGCCTGGTCCCACGCACTCAGCGATGCCTTGACCAGGTGCGCATTGCGCGCTGCCGACCTCACCTCCGGCATGTAAAGCAGTGCACCGCCAGTCAACAACGCGACCGGCATCTCCGAGTGCTCCCTCAACCAGTCCATGACCTCGCCGAACCGGCTGTGAAGCGTTGGCTCGCCGGAGCCCGACAGTGTCATGAAATCGGCTTCGTGCCCGGCCTTGAGCCAGCATTTGAGCTCACTGATAACCCGGCCGATCGGTACGTATTCACGACGTTCGAGCGTCAACTCCGTACTGCCACCAAGCTGACAGAACAGGCAATTGAAACAACACGTCTTCGAGGGGACCAGGTCGATACCAAGCGAGCGCCCCAGCCTCCGGGACGGCACCGGGCCGAACAGGTACTCGTAGCTCCCGCCCTCCGAATCTCCTGCAGAACGCATGCTTGTCCTCAGCGATCGCTCGCTCTCAGCGGATGAAAGACGTTACCACGCGTCGCTTCGAGCAACAACGGGTTTTTCACGAGGACATTCTCTATCAATCTACTGACACAACAGCCCGGTCAGTGTATTCTACCAGCCTGACTTTCAGCGATGCGTTCATACGCATGCCTGACTACGGAGAATACGGTGACACCTGACGATAACAACACCATGCTCGAGGCGAAGTTTGAACGACTTCGCGCCATTCTTCGGAATACGAACGGCATCGCAATCGCGTTTTCAGGCGGGGTTGACAGCACTTTCCTCTGCGCCGTTGCACAACAAGAACTCGGGGGAAAGGCTCTTGCCGTAACCGCTGCATCCCCCACCTATCCGGCCGCCGAACAGAACGAGGCCGCGCGCCTGGCCAAGTCCCTTGGAATCCAGCAGATAGTCGTGAACTCCAATGAACTGGACATACCACACTTCGCCGACAATCCACCTGATCGCTGCTATCACTGTAAGTCCGAACTCTTCAGGATAGTCCGCGAGGTGGCCGACCGGCACGGTTTGATGTTTGTTGCCGATGGAACGAACGCAGACGACGAGGACGACTATCGGCCCGGCAGGCGAGCGGCAGACGAACTGAGTGTCATCTCACCATTACTGGAGTCCCGCCTGACTAAGCAGGACATAAGAACACTCTCGCGACGGCTCGATCTGCCAACGGCGAACAAGCCTTCTTTTGCCTGTCTTGCATCGCGATTCCCGTACGGCTCCCGAATTACAGAGCAGAAACTGAAGGCTGTCGACGCCGTTGAATCCGCCCTTCGCTCGCTTGGTTTCCTTCAGGTCCGCGTCCGCCATCACGGTGACCTGGCAAGAATCGAGGTGGAGAAGGATGACATCGCCAGACTGGCAGCGCCAGACGTCCGCGACAAGATTGTGCATATGGCGAAACAGGCGGGGTTCAGATTCGTCTCCGTGGATCTGGAAGGCTACCGAACCGGCAGCATGAACGAACAACTGGGACTCGGCACGCAATCATAGTGGCATGACAACCCGGGTCTAAGTCCTGCGAAAGAAGGGAGGGAAAACGACATGACAACATTCCAGCACATGGCATTCAACTGTAGGGATCGGCGCGCGTAGCAGGCCTTCTACAGTAAGCATCTCGGCTTCAAGCAAGTACGGACTTTCAACAAGGGCAATGAGGGCGAATTCGCAATGTTTCGTCTCGGCTCAGCCTGCATAGAGTTCTTCTCCGCCCCTGGCGCCGACCCATCTGCCAGAGGTGGAACCCAGGCTATCGGTTTCGCACACATGGCCTTCGAAGTACTCGACATTGAGGCCACCGTTGCATCGTTGCATGCGGATGGAGTTGAGACCGGCGAAATCATAGATTGTTCTGCCGAGCTTGAGGGCCTGCGCGTTTGTTTCTTCGCCGATCCGGAAGGTAATACCATTGAGGTCATGGAAGGATACCGGGACGAGACCTGATCAGCCTGGCCTTGCCGTTTCCCTCCGGGGAATCCGGCGACACACCACCTGCCCCCCCCCTTTCAGGGCTCCGGACCGCGGCGAGCCCCTCCCTTGCGTGCATCGCTGTACCTGAACTTCTTGTTTTCCCGTGCCATCTGTGTGGGTAGCGACCGCCATATCTCTGATATCCTAATTGCCTCGCTTGCGGACGTATGTTTGGAGAAGTCGTTGCCCCTGCAGAGAGGATTCGAAGACGCTGCTCAACTCAGGTGGAGGATTGCCCGTGAAGTAGACGCTGGTCAGGGCGGCGCAGTAAGCCAACCATTGATTAACGTGCTATTTTTGCCCTGATAGGGAATGGCATTTGAGTGCAGACGCGCACGGCGTATCCGCTTCCAGCGGATGCAGAAAGTGCCCGATTCTACAGGCTGAGGGTCAGAGTGATGTGTGCTTAGGTCCAATCGGGGTTGGCCCCGTTAATGGTGTTGATCCTTGATCCCAAATGAAAAATGGTGGAGCTGAGCGGAGTCGAACCGCCGACATCCACGTTGCGAACGTGGCGCTCTGCCAACTGAGCTACAGCCCCATATGCGCTTAGAAATCTACCGGAATCCCTCAGTGGGAATGTAACCTAACGTTGCAAGGACACGATTTCAAGCCCGATTGTGCGAGAATGGCAGACCCAGGCCCAAAAGAGTGATCACTCATGCAGGGGCTGCTACTTCCCCCTCTTGGCTACTTTGAGTTCCTTCAAAATCTGACCGTCCCATCGCAATCTCAACCGACCGCGCCGACGCCACGTCGGGCACTCATCGAGAACATACGCAGCAAGCAGCGGAAGCGAGACACTAGGCTCAACCCAGGCTTTGGCAAATCGAGCCCGCTTGCCAATCTTACCCCACGACTGCGCTTCACCCAGCGTCGAGCCCGAGAGGCCACCGTCTGCTTCAATCGCTGTCGTAACCTGGACCGCATAGTCATGCCCGCGATTCTCACCAACAATGCAGGACATGACCACAGCATCGTTTATGTAATTCTTGGGAACTCCACCAGCCACATAGATCGCGGATGTTGCAGGGCTCCTTGCCACCAACTGGGTCAGCTCGTAGTTGTCCGCTATAGAGTCGATGGCAATGCCGGGAGCGCCCTGAGAAATGCACCGATGTCGATGCGCCGTCAGCCCGATACCGATGGACGAGTCATTGATGGCCGGACAGAACATCGGAATCCCATGGCGATAACACGCGCGCACTATCGAGTTCCTGTCGTCAAGGAGAGAACCGATACGTGCCAGGAAGGCCCTGCTTGAATAGTTACCCGGAGCAAGGCCGTCGGCAACGCGGGCACACCATGTGTCGACTTCCCAGAATGCCTCATCATCGACCAGCGTGTCGTAAATCCGGTCTATTCTCAAGTCGTGCAATGCCGTATCGCACGAGCCAGGGCTGCCCATGTAATGCTTGTGTCCCCTCGCCTGGTAAATATCCTGGTACAGAATAGCTCCGGTGGACACGAGCACATCAACATAGCCTTCGGTTATGAGCTTGAGAATAACGTCCCGTAAACCGGCAGCTATCAGCGGGCCCGCAAGCCCCAGAAGGACCGTCTGTCGCGTTCTGTCCTCATACATCGCCTTCAACACTTTCGCGGCAGACCCGATGTTCCTCGCCTGGATAGACATGCCGGCCATCGCATCAACTAGATCGGAGACCTTCATCCCCTTCGAAACAACAACCGATCGGACCGGCTTACTGAGCAATCGACGTCGATCTAGCCTCGCAACCTGCGAAACCTTGATCGGATTCCTGTAATTATATCCCTTGATCCCAGTCTTCTTTCTTGCAGCCATCATCTTCCTCTTATTGAGCGCATTCACGCATTGCAGTTACAGGCCTCGCCGGGCACCTTCTTCCTCGGAAAGCGCCTATCGACCCCTTTCCCTCATATTCAGAATACCCGCCCGGAAACTGCATGTAAAGAGCCGGTTTTGGGACCAATACGTTCGCCGCTCAGGTTCGCACGAAGGCAGGAGAAGAATCCGGTGTGACGCGGCATTTCGGGTAGATTCTGAAGCAGATGTGCTGGTGCAAGCAGTGCTCTCGCATGAATGGAAGTCGAAGATCTGGAGGTCTATCAGAGGCTCTGCAAGCTGCATATTGACGAGTCGGTGTATGCTTCGTATCGTGGTCGCTACAAAGAGTGCATCCGAATGCTCAACGGTCTTGATAAATCACTGGAGAAGCGCCTGCCGGAGTCCGAGCCTGAACTCTGAACTCTTTCAGCGAAGCTGGCTAGAGCTTCTTCGCTCTTACGTTCTCAACAGTCTGAAGTTCACCAAAGGGCGACCCGAGCCAGACCGAAACCGACGCAGTGTAACGCTTCCCCGGAACCAGTGGACGGTAAGGACCGAGCCGGAACCTGCCGTCATCCTCCATGTCCAGTTTCATCCGGTCCTTGACTATGAACCTGCCGTCCTCATCGGTAAGTGTGGCGCGCACCTTACACGGCATTCCGCTCTCGGGCAGAAGAGTCCACCGCCCCATCTTGAGTTGACCCGCCAGCTTGGGCGGCGACGACCGGTGGTCAAGCACGCAAGTTGCCCGGGGATATTCCACGAGTCGGATTATCCTTGCCGGCCGGTCGATGCCGAGATCGATATTGAGTCGCATTGTCAGGTCGAACCGGCAAAGCTGTCGACGTGCCCGTCTCATCCTGCAGTTGATGATCGGCTTCGATGTAATGCCATCCGTTCTCATTGTAATCTCGTACACAATGTCAATGCCCGCAATCGATGACTCCAGCCCAAACCGCTTGAACTCGACTGCAACGCCCTTTCCCCGCGACCCCCGTACCAGGAAGGGCTTCGCGTAGCTTTCGCTTGCAGGAGCATAGATATACATCCGGTCGTAGAGCCCTTTCCCGGGATTGTAATCGAGAACCAGATAAACCACCTCCTTCGCCGAAAGACCGTACTGAAATGCCATGTAGCCGGTGTTGTTCATGTCGCGTAGAGACAGGTCGGGAATGCTGCTGCCTATGAGCGGCTGCTCTATGTCCTCGTACTGAAACGACTCCGCCTTCAGCATGACCGCATCATCTTCGTTTGCCGCAAGGCATACTCCCGCGACAAGACACGCGAGAACCAACAGGATACTGCGAGCCATGTGCACGGGGCCAACCCCGGTGTTTGACGCCCTCATCTTGATTGCAAACTCCCCCACTGAAACCTGCAGTGAACAAAACAAAGCGCTAGTACGCATTACGACGGCTCTTCTTGAGCCTTCTCATGCACTGAGAAATCGTCGCAGGTATCGGTTGCTTCAACCGTCCTGATGTGCAGGCCGCACTTTTGCGTAAAAGGATTCACCACGTAGTGCTCACAATACCGACAGATCCTGCCCTTTTCGTCGTCGCTGAAAACGTGGATAGCTCGACTGGTGTCGTCGTCGGTAAACAGCCTGATGGCCTTCTTAGGCTTGAATGGAACAGATTCTTCGTTCTCGTATTCGTATCCGCAGGATGAACACGTTAACGCGTCGCCAACGCGCTTGAAGCCCTCATACTTCGCAGACCTGACGAGAATTGAATCCCGGTTACAGGCAGAGCAGGTAATCTCAACTTGCTTTACGGCCGCCATGAATTGCCGCGCGTGCTCGGGCACGAACCCGGACATATCGTTACTCGAAGGAGTCTACGCCCAGATCGTCCTCAGCCCAATCGCCATCGCCTGTGTCAATGAAGGCGTCTTCACCTTGTTCGACCAGTTCGTCAGCATCAATTTCATATTCCACAAGGATCGAATCAATTTCAGCTATCTGGTCCTGGACTTGTCCCTGTTCTTTCGCGTTCTCTTCGAGTTTCCTTGTAACTTTCTCAATCAGACGCGGGCGTCGCCGTGCTATTACCTTCTCAGCGTGGATTGCGCTCTTCACGGCCTGCTGTGCGTCATCACGCTTCTGCTTGGCGCCGAGATCGGGAAACACCCATTCCTCGATCTGCTTGGCGATCACCGGAATAGCTTCATCGACGTTCGTGTGAACAGGCATCGGGGTGGGATCAAAGACAGGCGGATCCTTTACCTGCCAACAGGTGGTCCGTCCGACATCAATGGCCCATCTGACCGCCACAATATCAAGCGGGATACCTGCATCACTTTCTTTGCTGAAGTCCTTGGCTACAAATACATCGACGTCCCAATCTGCGGTATTTGTGCTTCCAACTCCGATAATGTCCATGCCCGGATGGATCGTGAGCGCTGCAACAAACGGATTTGCCAGCTGTACGTGGGCTGAGAACGTGGCGCCATGCGGCACTTCGTGAATCAGCACCGAACCCTCATCGAAGTCAGCGATCGGGAAAACGCCCGACACTTCGTTCCTGGCACCGCCTTCGAAGTTCAGCTTCCCGGCCTGCACATCATCTCCAACCGCCAGCTGAACTCTTCGCAGATCCTCGTCGTGCCACCGCTTGTCGGCAATAAACTTCTCGTCCCTGTCGAATGCCGCCTTCTGTGTCCGGAACCGCCCGTCGTAAATCGCCTGGAGTTCCGAGATGATCTTGCTTATGAAAGCCGCTTTGGCCTCGGCCTCCTTTTGGTTGTACCAGAGGCTTATTTCGCTCAGGCTCGTGTAGCATTCCTGCAAGTGTTCCTTTGCACGATCCAGTGACCGCTCAAAAGCGGGAATTTCATCCTCGAGTTGTGCCTGGACGCCCTGCAACTTCGCCAGTTCGTCTTCGGCAAGTCGCTTTTTCTCCTCGAGCTCCTCCTTCTCCTTGCGACGCCTGGCTTGCTCTTCCTCAATCTGGCGTTTAACTTCCAGGTCGCCAAACGCGGGATCAGCCACGCTGTTCGTGGGGGGGTCCTGAGCAACGGCAACGGTGGACAGTAAGAGCAACGAAACGATTACCGATACGAAAGTCTTGTTCATTTTTTCCCCCGGCTGCAAATTGCACTACTCCCTTCGATGTGCCATTATGTACGAGTGCCGTAATTTGTCAAACGGATTGTGCCAGTGCTTCTGGTAAAAAAAGACCTGATTTTAACTGAAATCATCCTATTCCAGTACGGCCTTTATCCTTCGCACTCCGGCACTTGAAGCAGTTTCCTTGGTTATGCGAAAGGTTCCAAGTAGACCAGTTCGTTCCACATGGGGTCCCCCGCATGCCTCCTTGGAAAAATCGCCTACTGAGTAGACCGACACTTCTTCACCGTATTTGCCTTCAAACAGTGCGGTCGCACCGCGTTTCCTGGCTTCCTCGAGGGTCATCGCCTCCCTCTGAATCGGCAGATCCCGCTGGATAGCGTCGTTCACAAGACGTTCGACCTCCGTCTTCTCAGTGTCGGTAAGCTTGCTGGGATGAAGGAAGTCGAACCGAAGTCGCTCCGGCGTAATATTTGATCCTTTCTGCTGCACATGTTCACCAAGCACAATCTGCAGACTTCTGTGAAGCAAATGCGTGGCCGTGTGCAGGGCCACGGTTGCATCAGACCTGTCAGCCAGCCCACCTTTGAAGGCCTTTCCCGCGCCCTTCTTTGAAAGCGCTTTGTGCCCCTCAAACGCTTTCTCGTAGCCTTCGTGATCGACCGTCATGCCGTCCTCCGCACATATTTCCTCGGTGAACTCCACCGGGAAGCCGTACGTGTCATACAGCTTGAAGGCCATTCTGCCCGATACAGTCTTCTCTCCGTGTTCCCGCATGCGACCCAGAAGCCTGTTCAACTCTACCAGTCCCTTCTCAAGCGTGCCCTCAAACCGTTCTTCTTCCCCGACAAGCTCGCCGACTATGCGATCCCTGCTTCGGCCGAGCTCGGGATAGAAACCGCTATACCCACCAACAACCGCTTCGGAAATTACTCGCGTGAAACCAACGGCCAACCCAATCTTCTTTGCGTATCGTACCGCCCTGCGGATCAGTCTGCGGAGAACGTAGCCCTGCCCAAGATTGCCCGGCAATACACCACGATCGTCCCCAAGAATGAACACAGCACTGCGGAGATGGTCGCAAATCACACGAAACGCCTTAGCAATGTCGTCTGATTCCGACATCCGGCGAGAAGCCGCTTCCTCCAACGCGCCGATAAGCGGGTGGAATACTTCCGTATCGAACACGCTCGCCTTGCCCTGCAGCATTGCGACAGTTCGTTCCACACCCATGCCGGTGTCAACATTGTGCTGCTTCAGAGGTCTCACCGCGCCACCGGGCATCTTTTCGTACTGCATGAACACATCATTCCATACCTCGAAGAATTTGCCGCATGAACAACCCGGCCGACAACCTGCGCCACATGCAGGTCGTCCCGTGTCAATGAACATCTCTGTGTCAGGTCCGCACGGTCCGGACTCACCGGGCAAACCCCACCAGTTGTCGGTTTCCGGCAGGGCGAAAATGCGTTCCTTTGGAATGCCGAGCTTCAACCATGCCTGGATCGATTCCTCGTCCCTGGGCGCAGTTTCGTTTCCCTCAAAAACAGACACTGATAAAGCAGCCGGATCAAGTCCGAGCCACTGGGACGACGTGAGAAATTCGTAGGACCACTCAATCGCTTCCTGCTTGAAGTAGTCGCCAAGTGACCAGTTGCCGAGCATTTCGAAGAAAGTGAGATGCGACGCATCGCCAACGGACTCAATATCTCCGGTCCTGATGCACTTCTGGCAATTGCACAGCCGCTTCCCAGCCGGGTGTGGCTCGCCAAGCAGGTACGGCGCTAGCGGGTGCATCCCGGCAGTGGTGAACAATACCGTTGGATCGTTCTCCGGTATCAGGGAGCTGCCGGAAATGATCTTGTGCCCTTTGTCGGCGAAGAACGCTAGATACATTTCCCTCAGTTCATCAGCATTCATGCAGTATCACACTCTCCTTCAACATACTCTATTGAACACTTCCCGATCTTCACTGCAGGCGGATCGCGGCGAAACCTGTTACGTGATGATCCAAAGGCATGGACAGTACCTGCTCCCCGCGCGGCACGCACAACGTCATACGCGCGAATCAGCCCTTTAAAGTGGCTAGCACTTTGTCAACAATCTTGCCCAGCAGCTCCGGATTCTGTTCAAGCTGATCCCTGGAGGCATCGTGCCCCTGCCCGAGCTGCTGCCCGTCAAACGAGAGCCACGACCCCCGCTTTTCCACCACGTTGTATTTGATCGCCGAATCAAGAACCGACCCGGCCCACGAGATGCCCTGTGAGTAGAGGATGTCAAATTCCGCCTCCGTGAACGGCGGTGCAACCTTGTTCTTCACCACCTTGACGCGCGTGCGGTTGCCATACGCTCGGCCAGTACTGTCCTTCAGGGTAGCAATCCTCCGAATATCAAGGCGAACCGATGTGTAGAACTTAAGCGCTCGTCCGCCGGGCGTCGTTTCAGGATTACCGAACATGACTCCGATCTTCTCTCGAATCTGATTCGTGAAGACACACAGCGTCTTCGAAGATGAAATCGCGCCCGTCAATTTTCTCAGTGCTTGCGACATCAACCTCGCCTGCAACCCCATATGTGAGTCGCCCATCTCGCCGTTCAGTTCCGCCTGCGGCACCAGGGCGGCTACGGAATCCACGACTATCACATCCAGAGCATTGCTCCGAACAAGAGTATCGACGATATTGAGCGCCTCTTCGCCCGATGAAGGCTGCGACACAAGCAGGTCGTCGGTCTTGACCCCTATCCTGGCCGCGTATGCCGCGTCCATCGCGTGCTCAGCATCTATGAAGGCCGCGAGCCCTCCGCTCTTCTGCGCACATGCTATGACATGCAAGGTTAATGTCGTCTTGCCAGACGCTTCGGGCCCATATATTTCCACTACCCTGCCTCGCGGCAAACCCCCGACGCCAAGAGCGATGTCAAGTCCGAACGCGCCGGTTGAAATTACGGGGATCTTCTTGTTAACATCAACTTCGCCCAGCCGCATGATGGCGCCGTCTCCGAAATCCTTCTTAATCTGGGAAATCACCGCTTCCAGCGATCCCAGCTGATCACTCTTACTGTCTTTTGCCGGTTTTGCCATTGTTCATCCTTTCGATGGCTCCGTGGGCCTACTCGACTCCGGAGCACTGTTCAATCAGCATACGCATTACAGCGTCGCAACTCAATTCTCGAATTTGCCGTCGGTCCCCGTCCAGGTGGAGCTCATTTACAAGGCTCCCGTTTTCGAATACCAATGCCACGAACACCGTCCCGACGGGTTTGTCGATGCTCCCCCCACCCGGACCGGCTATCCCCGTTATTCCAACCCCGAAGTCTGAGCCGAACCTGAAACGCGCTCCCTCCGCCAGGGCCTCCGCAACCGGACGGCTGACTGCTCCGTGCTCTTCGATCAGCCCGGCATCAATACCAAGCAATGCCGTCTTGGCCTCGTTCGAATACGCCACGACGCCACCCTCGAAACAGGCTGAACTTCCCGCAACAGACGTGATCCGCTCGGCAACCATTCCACCGGTACAGGATTCAGATACCGCAAGCGTCGCGTGTCGATCCAGGAGCAGGCGGACAACTGTTTCCTCGAGCGTCACATCCATATCGCTCAACCTGAATACCCGCGAGGGTGCGCTTGATGCCAGAGCCAGGCGCTCTCGATTATCGTCTTCAGCTCGGCCCTGGCCGGCTTCCAGCCGAGCTTCTCTTTGGCCTTGGTCGAGCATGCCACAAGCCGGTCCGGATCACCGGGCCTCCTTGGACCCACCGCGGCTGGAATCTCCCGGCCGGTAACCTCGCGGGCAGCCTGAAGGACTTCCTTTACCGAGTAACCTTCCCCGTTCCCAAGGTTGAATCCTCCGGTTACTCCCTTTTCAATCGCAAGCAGGTGAGCCTGTGCAAGGTCTGAAATATGAACGTAGTCTCTAATGCACGTACCGTCCGGAGTGTCATAATCGTCACCGTGAATAACCACGTTCTTCCTGTGGCCAATGGCCGTCTGCAACACGATGGGTATCAGGTGCGATTCCGGATCGTGATCCTCACCGTACTTCCCCGTAGCCCCGGCTGCATTGAAATACCGCAGGAAGACAGGCTTCATACCGCGAAGGGCTTCATTCCAGATCAGCACATTCTCGAACATGAGCTTGGATATACCGTACGGATTCGCCGGCGCCTGCGGATGGTCTTCGGTCATGGGAATCCGCCGCGGCATCCCGTATGTCGCACAGGTGGAAGAGAAGACAATCTTATCCACACCCAATTTCAGCATTGCCTCGGCCAGATTGAGCCCGCCGACAACATTGTTGCCCCAGTACAGTTCCGGGCTGACCATTGATTCCCCCACAAGCGCGTACGCAGCAAAGTGCATGACGGCATCCGGCCTGGCAGCTTTCATTGCAGCCAGGATACCGACGCGATCCCGAAGATCGCCCTTAACGAATTCGGCTCGAGGATCGACGGCTTCCGCATGGCCGCGTTCAAGGTTGTCGAACACAACTACTTCGTGTCCGGCATCAAGCAGCGTTTCAGCAGATATGCTGCCGATGTATCCCGCGCCGCCAGTGACAAATACCTTCATAATATCAACCCGCCCTGGGTTCCGGATTTCTATGTAATGCCATGAGTCTTCTCAAGCTCTTGAATACGTGCTTCCAACTGCCTCACTCTCTCCTTGAGTTGCGGCAGCCTCATCAGGTTTGCGTGGCTCCGGGTCGCCCTTGCATGCTCCATGGCTGGATATCCACTCACATGCGAGCCCGGCTTCACGTCCTTCAAAACGGTAGCCTTGGCTCCCACCACTGAATTGTCGCCGATTGCCAGATGCCCTGCTACCCCGGCCTGACCCCAAAGCACTACGCGCGAACCAATGACCGTACTCCCCGCGATTCCAACCTGCGCTAGAATGCCGCAGTAATCACCAATTACGACGTTGTGAGCTATCTGCACAAGGTTGTCTATCTTTACGCTGTTTCCGATGACGGTCCGGCCAAAACGCGCCCTGTCAATTGTCACATTCGCACCGATCTCAACGTCGTTCCCGATCTCCACTGTGCCGATTTGCTGTATCTTGCGAATCGAAAGGCTGCCATCCTTTTCTTCCGGCACGAAACCATAGCCGTCACTACCTATAACCGTACCACTGTGCACAATCGCCCGGTCGCCTATCTTCGTTCCTTCCCGGATCGTTACGTTCGGATAAACGAGACAGTCGGCTCCGAGTTGACTCCCTGACCCAATATAGGTTCCTGCCCGGATCGAACTGCGATCGCCAATCGCGACACCTGTTTCAATTACACAGTGCGGACCAACCGACACTTCAGCGCCCAACACAACTCCAGGCGCAACGATAGCCGCCGGGTGGACACCGGGCGCCAACTTCACCGGCTCCGGCGCAAACCACCGCACGACATCTTCCATAGCGCCCTCAATATCCTCGACCGCGATAATTGCGGGGACATTCCTTTCACCCGCCCAGGTACTGCCGACCACAACTGCGGTAGCGGAAGTTTCCTTCATCGATCCTGAATAGCGATTGTTGAACAAGAACGCGACTTCGCCACGGCGTGCATTGCGCAACCCGGCCACACCAACTATCTCCAGAGAGCCGTCGCCATCCAATTCGCCGCCGAGCCGGTCGGCTATTTCAGAAACAGTCGGCACGTGCGTTACCTCTCGCCTTCCTTCTTCGCTTTTCTGTTCAGGATCTCGATAATCGCTGCCGATATATCGATGCTCTTGTCGCTGAACACAACCATCTTCCTCATTTCCGCAACGCCGACCCCCGAATCAACAACCAGCATCAACCCTTGCCCTCGTGCATAGATCGTGATCGCCTCTTCAATCTCGTCCAGCAGCCGCTTTCGCATGCGCATGCTCTGCTCCCGAAGGGCCTGCTGCTGCTCTTCAAAGAAAGTAACGACTTTCTGCTCGGATTCTTTCAATTCAATGAGCTTGTCTTCAGACTCCTCAAGCTTCTGCTGACGAACGTCGTCCTTGAGCGCCCTGTTCTGGGCGGCTTCGCGCAGCACCTCAAACTCCTTCTCCTGCTTCTTTAATTCGTCCTGCATATCACGGAGCTTGGCCATGCCTTCCTTCTTCTGCCGATCAATCTCATCATCGGCGGCCTCGGTCTTGTAGAATTCTCTGAGCACCCGTCCTGTATCAACAACGGCTAGAACTTGATCTGCAGCCCGTGCGGATCCAACAAACAAACAAAGCAAGACGACAGGTGCAATCAACCACTGTAACCGATTTGTGATCATTCTAGTTTTCCTTTCAACGCATCCGGTTCCGTGTCATATGTATTCAGCCCGTAGTCCGGTTGGGTATTAATCCATTCACTGGCCCGCGCAGCAAGCCATAGGCTACTACCCGCCATGCCTGCGACAGAGCAAGATCGCCGTCCTGTGCTCCTCTCAAACGGGACACTAAAATGACGGACCTACCCAGAAACCCCACGCATGCTCTCCGGTGAGTTCGTCGTCCTTAGTCAATGGCCAGGCATAGTTGATCCTGATCGGAAACTGGGGAATCTGCAGTCGCAACTCGATACCTGCGCTTGTTGCCAGGGTGTCAAACCCGAAATCGTTTGCCTCTTCAGCCACGTTGCCTGCGTCGACGAAGCCCGCGATGTGCACCTTGTCCACAATCGGGACAACGTATTCGATGTTTGCCATGAGCAACGTCCGGCCACCGATAGAGCGATAGACTGTGGCTGTCTCGCCTTCGTCAGTCTCGTATTCCCTCATAGCTTTCGGACCGATTCCCCTAAAATCAAAACCGCGAATCGTATTGCCGCCGCCCAGGAACAGCCTGTCGAAGATCGACATTTCCTGCTCATCGCTCAGTTCTTCAACTACTTCAGTTCTGACTCTGACCGCGTGCACATGGTCATACCACAGTGGAAAATAGTTTTCACCCCTGAGACCCCACCCGTA
>SPBP01000151.1 GCA_004525935.1 Lentisphaerales bacterium
CACATACTCACGCACTCACAAACATGTAGTTCCCTGCTACTCGTCGAGGACGCGGATACGGAAGTAGCGCGGGGCTGCGCGCGAATTGGTGTAGGACAACGTTGAGCCAATAGCAGCAATGTTCGTATAGGCCGCCTCGGGCACCTCGGTCCAGAAGCCCCAGAGATTCGTGCATGACTCGACAACGTAATGCCTGCCGGCAACAGTGCTCCACGTAATCACCTCGTCGTCGCTGACCTCCGTAATAGCAGTGATCGTCAGGCAGCTCAACTCATTCGTGGGATCGGTTCGGGCAATCCATTCTTCCCAAGCTGCCATGCCGTCGCCATCCTCATCGCGCAATTCCTCCACAGCCACCAGATTACTGGTCAGGCCGTAGGAAGTGAGCCACCATGACGGCGTACCCATGGGCCCTGTGACATCGACGAACCCGGCAATGATCGAACGGGGCCGGCTCATCGGCACGACGATCGTGGCGCCAAGTAGCGTGCAGCCACCAATGTCGCCGCTCCATGCCGAGAACTCATACGTTGGCGCCGCAGTTGCGGAAATTACGACGGACGCGTCCTGATCAACCCAGCTATCGACAACATCGACCGAGCCCGGTCCATTTGTGCCCGTATCCAGCCAGTGCCGGTCGCCCCATTGCCAGAACACTACCGAGTTCTCAATGAGGCTGAACGGGCCCGTATTCGTGCCCGTTCCCTCGGACGTGCAGTTTCCTGTCCCGACCCAGCCTTCACACACACGTTGCGTAGTGCCTTCAGTTATGGGCGAGTTCGTGATGCCGCAACTGACCAGATCCCCGTAGCCATATGTATTTGTGCCGATTGGCGGCTGGCCTTCCCCGAACGGGGATACGACTGTCAGGGTTTGCGGATCGATCTCAAAGTTGGCGACGATCAAGCGGGGGGTGGTCATCGGCACAATGATCGCCGCCCCTCCAATCGTGCACCCGTTGATATCCCCGCTCCACGCCGTGAAATGATGGTTCGCTGCCGGTCCCGCCGTAATGACCACATTGGCCCCTACCCCATACCAGGCGTCCGCAACACTTACGGACCCCGCCCCGCTGGTCCCTGTGTTGAGCCAGTAACGATAATTCTGCCACTGCCACACGATCGCTGAATCTTCGGACAACGTGAACAGTCCCGAGTTCGTCCCGGAACCATTTATCACACTGCCGCTTCCGATCCATCCCGAACAGATCTGTTGCGTCCCGCCCATCGTGACCACGGCATTTGTAACCGCGCATGAGACCCCGCTGCCATAGTCGTAGACATACAATCCGTCCGCCGGCTCGCCGAAGCCGCGGGAAGAACTGACCGTCAATGTATGAGTATCTATCAAAAAGTTTGCAGTAATGGAACGCGGCTGGGTCATCGGCGCGATGATTACGTCGGCGACTATCAAGCATCCGCCGGTATCGCACGTCCATGAATCGAAGAGGTAATTGCTGTCCGAATAGGCCATCATCATCACGCTTGTTCCGTCCTCGCACCAATCGCTTGCCACATCCACTGTGCCGGAGCCGGCTGTGGCGGTTTGCAGGTAGAAGTTCGTGCGCCATTGCCATGTAATCACCGAATCTTCCGTAAGTCTTACACTCGTACTCGTGCCCATCCCACCCGCCACGCTGCCGCTTCCGGTCCAGCCGACACACACGTACTGGGTTGCCTGAACACCGCCGTATGCGTATTCGTTCGTCACATTGCAGGGAACAACGGTATTCCAGTCGAAAACGTTCGTGCCGACCTGCGGCGTCGTGCCGCCATACGGACTGATAACGACCAGTTCGTGTTCTTCCAGTTCGAACAGGGCTTCGATTGTCTGCCGGTTCGTGACATTCACACTGGTGAACGGATTGGCCGGTCCAACGGGCACGCCGTTCAAGAGAATATCCGAAAGCTTGTAGTGCAGATTGCCCGTCAGGTTGAACGTCGCGTTACTGCCATCCTCGACCCAGACAACGCCAGCCGGCTCGATTGTACCGTTCGCATCGCTCAAGGTCGCTATCATGTGATAGCCCGCCGGCTTCGAGGCAGCCCTCGGATCCCACTCGGTATCCATGAGCAGGTTGGTTCTGCCGATCGTCGCAATATCCTGCCACGACACCATCTTGAAATTCTGGTTGTAACCGGGGTTCGAATCGTCGTGACAGACAAACATTCCGACCGGGAAATCCGGACCCATCGGCAGGTTGATCACATCCACGCCATCTGCTGTCGTCACCTCGTCGACCCCATTACTGGCAACAACTTTGAAATTCCTGATGCTCGCTCCCGTGATGCGATCGAACACTGCGAAGGTGCTCTGGTACGGATTAGGTGGCGCATTATCGCCCTGGCACGAGGCAATCAGGTATCCCTGCCCGTCGGCAGCATAATAGATTGCCAGTCCCTCGATATCGGGAAGGAGCGGACCATCCGTCATTGATGAGACTTCGATCTGTATGCGGCTGGTATCGTCACCCGGTTCGGCCCCATAGCGCCAGAGCGCAGTGTCTTCCTGGGAAATATAGAGATATCCGTATTCGTCGTCGGTGACCATACCCTCCGTCTTTCCGCCGACCGCGAACTCACGGACCCTGACCGCATCGATTTTGTCTCCGCCATCATCGAACAGTTCCCACTGTTCCACGTTTCCTGCGGCATCATTCACAAAGATGTAATACTCGCCGGACACCCCGCTTCTATACATGCAATACCCGTAAACTTCGTTGAGATTCGAGCCCGGCCCTACAAGTGTTATTGTGCGGGCAACCGCGTTGGAGAGCGTTCGGGTGGCCGGGTCTACGACCCAGATGCAGAGCGTACTGTTCTGGGGGCTTCCGGCGGAGACGATATCGACCCATCGTCCGCTCAAGGGGAAATTGTAGCGTGTGTCCACGTTATTCATGGACAGGCCCAGGTATGTTGAGCGCGTACTGCCGTCCAGGTTATAGGTCCCCAGTCCACCGCCAGCCGTTTTGTCGGTGCCGATAATCAAGCTCAGCGAAGCATTGCCGGGATGCAGCCAGATAGCGGGATCGTCGGCCGAATCCCCACCGTGTGTAACCGGATCCGTCTCGGCAAAGGCCGGAACGCTGGCGATCTCGGGCCATGGATACTCGAACGCCCCCATGTCAACTGTAGACAGTGTAACACGCAGATCGCCGTCCAGGTCCGTCGCAACGGACATCCAGGTCTGGTTCGACCCGGAATCGACACACGGGGACAATTTCTCGAGATGGAAATCGAGTGCGCCACGGTTCACGAACATCGGGTCGGCTACTGTGTTTCCGACTCCGATCGGATCCGGGGTCACAGCGCAATAAGAGCTGTCAATATCGTCCGTCGCGTGTTCCCACCAGTTCTGACCCAATGTTGTCGCAGTATTGAAGTAGATAATGCTATTCAGAAATGTGCCGCCGTCGCGGCAACCGATGCCGCCGCCGCGGGCGGCGAAGTTGGTGACAATTGTGCAGCTTTCCGCCAGACCACCCGGCCAACAGAACACGCCGCCGCCCGCGTCTGTTGCCGTATTGTCGTAGACGAGGCAATTTCGGACAGTGCCGCCGGGCACACCGTTGTTTCCGCACTGCACCCCACCGCCGTCATCGGCCGAAGTATTCCCGTAGATCACGCAGTCCTGGACAAGGCCACCCGAAAGGCAGTACACACCGCCACCATCGAAACTGCCGCCCGAAGTCCTGTTGCCTATGATGATGCAATTCCGGACCGTACCACCCTCACAACGTATGCCGCCACCGTTGTCGGCGGCGTTCCCCCCGGTCACCGTGAATCCGTCTACTACGGCGGCTGAATTAGACATGAACAAGCAGCGCGTTGCGTCCTGGCCATCGATCGTGGTGAGAGCGGAGCCGTTCACGCTCACCAGCGTGATGCCGTCGGTTATGGAGATCTCGGTCGCCGGCTCGTAGGTTCCATCGTCCACAAGCACCGTATCGCCGAACTCGGCGGCATAAACGGCATCCTGGATATTGGAAGCGGCAGTTCCGGGGGTGTCATAAGGAGAGAAATCGGAACCGGTTTTGGAAACGTAGTGGATGTTCGCGCTTACCGCAATTGGGAGGGCCAGGCACAGAATCAGGGCAGCTACCTTTGGGAAAGTCCTGCAGGCGCGCCCGGGACAGGCACGGCCACCGGCTCCCACCGGACTGGCTGAATTCAGTATTACATGCTGCAATGCCGTTCCCTCATGCTTGGCCGCCCATAAAGAACAGAATTATATCAGTTCCTTTGCAGTAAGCAAGCCGACCTACAGAGCGGACGCGACAAGAACGGCCCTGCTCCCGGCCGTCACACAACAAATCCTGCTTTTCTTCAGGCATAGGACATCATATGTCCCATACCCCCTGTAATAATGGCGGCATGAAAACAGAACTAGTAGTGATACAGGTAGTATTCCTCGGTCTCGGTGCACTGCTCTGCCTTGCCTATAACAAGGCGTGTGTGCGCCATTCGCAGCACGGTGCGAGCCGGAACATCAGAAAACGGCTTACGTATGATGATCCGCGGCGGTGGCAGGATATCCTGTCGTAGGTCCCGTGTATGTGGGTGTGTGGGTGAGTATGTGAGTGAGGTGTCAGGGAACCGGGTGAACAGTAAACAGTGTCCGCCTCTGGCGGAAACAGTGGACAGGAATGCGGGCCGAATGCCCCGTGAATCGTAATCGTCCTCGTCCTCAGTGAGCGGAGCGAACGGTCCTCGTCCTCGAATGTAGAATATGGTGTCGGGTGTCGGGTGTCAGGACCACTGCTCTAAACCACAAATTGCACGAATCTTCCCCGGGATGAACCCGGGGCAGGCACTAATCTTCACGAATGAATGCCGGCCAACATGAGCGGTGAGGTATCTTTGAGGTATTAAGAAATTGGAATCACTTCAGTCAGAGCGCTCAATTGCCAGGCCATGGCTCAGACGGAATCGACTTGTTTCCAGAGCGGTGCGAGTTCGACAATTCGCCTGCTGTCCATGGCCTCGTCAATTGCGAAGCAGACGGCGGACGATTCCACGCCCTCCCTGATCCCGACGGTGGGTGGCGTTCCATTAAGCATACTATCAGCAAGTTCGCAGGCCAGCACCTCGTCCCCGCATCCATGTCCACCACTGGCAGTCGTAGACACATCTTCCATCTCAGCATCGAACTTCACCTTCCTGACCTGGATCGTGCCGGTTAGAACATCTGCGCGCAACGCGCCGGTTGTTCCGAGAATATACATTCTGCGTTCCAGTATGCCCGCATTGCAGTTCGTGTAAAACGTGGCGCGCACATTGTTCTCGTACTCGATAATAGCAACCTGCCACTTTTCTTCCAGGCTTTGACCATTGCCAAACAGTCATCCAGGCTCGTGGCCATCGGCTTCTGACAGAACACGTGTTTGTCGGCATCGAAGGCTGAGACGGTCTGTTCCTTATGCAAACAGTTCCAGGTCGCGATCATGACCCAGTCGATATCCGGTGCGGCAACGAGCGCCTCGTGTCCGTCATAGACCGTGGGTTTTGAGCCGATTGCGGCTGATATCCGTTCGATCGCGGCTTTATCCGGATCGCACAGGCCGCGCACCTCGAGCTGCTCATTAACTGCGAGCAGGTGCTTGATCATGATCAGAGTCATTCCGCCGCAGCCGATCAGGCCGACACGGCCATATCACCTCATCCGCCTTCGTCTCCGACTCCGGCGTGACACGTCTGCGGCGTTCTCGCGGGTCGTCATCTTTTTTCCCTGCTTGAACGAACTGATCGCGGCATGCGCCAGTTCGAGCGCACGCTTGCCTGCCCTTGCATGAACCGGCGGTTCCCGGCCTGCCCTGAATGCATCGAGTACGGCATCAAGACGGGCATCAAATGTGCGGTGGAATTCCCTGGCCCAGTCGTTGAAGTACCCGGCTTCCCAGACTTCCGCGGTTTCACTGTCAGCCTGGTGCAACGAGAACCTGCGTACGGTGTCCTCTATCAACAACCTGCCGGTGAGACCATTGATCTCGAGCATATCGAACCCGTGACACTGTGTCTCGATCAGGTTCTCGTGCTCAGGACAATCCCCACCGGAGCCACCGAATCGCCATGTGGCAAAAGCGATCTGGCCGAGTTGACCG
>SPBP01000264.1 GCA_004525935.1 Lentisphaerales bacterium
ATCGACGTCAGGCTTCCAGCAACCACTCCCAACGCGGCAAGAATCGACAGTTTGCACAGGATGATGATGAGTGACCTTGCAAGGTTACCTTCAAATGAGCCGGCCCGTGACAGAACAGTAACTCCGTTCGACTTGTCAAATACAATGGACACCGGGGGATCCAGTTGAACGTTCACGAAATCCACCGTGATCGAGCCATCGGGGGCGACGGCCGAAGCCGGAACAGTAAACGACACCGGGGAATCCGAGAATACTGATTCGCTCCGGACAAATCTGCCAGGATCATCCGGCGGGCCGGCCTTCCAGACTATAGCTGTTGGCTCTATGTCAAGCTGTCGTGGAGACGAGAATGAGAACCGGACAAACATCGATTGCCCGCGGGGCAGTTCTCCTATCTGGATTGTCCATCGTTTTTCGGATCCCGGTCGGACGGTGTTCGATTCCACAATCAGCCTATCTGCGATCATCGCCAGAGCTGCTTCATCCGGGATATCCGGCGTAACTTCTCCCTTCTCATGCATGGTTGTCAGCAGTTCTCTGGCTCGTTGTTCGATGTCCTCAGGCTCTGGTGAGAATGCCTGGCGTGCCACGAGCAGTTCCTGCTCAATCGACTGCCTGTCCGCCGCGTCAATTCCTGGCCGAGAGAGAGCGATTCTCAGCAGCAAACACACAGTTATGCCGCTGATTGCAAGCAGGCAAGCGTTTATGGTCACCAGCCCCAGCCATTTACCGATGAGAATATGCGTGTGCCGTACCGGTTTAGAGACAACCAGATGTATCTGCTTACCCTCGATTTCCGCGGCGGAAGTACTGCAAGCAGCCCACAAGGTGGCAACCGCCAGCAGGAACGTTACGGTGGTCAGTGTGTACCTGAGAGCAATCAGGACATATCCCTCTGCAGATCCGTCTCCCTTGATAATGAGTGGAAGCAGAGCAACTACCGCCAGCACTGTTGTCACCATGCAGACGAACAGGCGGGATCGCATTGCGGAACGCACAGTGAGCAGCGCTATGGCGAAGATTCTATTCATCTGTCCGAGGTGTCTGTGCCGGCGCAGGACACATCCGCCGGGCGGGCTTTCTTCTGAGTCAACAGGTAATTGGCGATTCCCATACTGCTGTCCGGCGTCTGCTCACCTTGATTTGCGCGTTTAGCATCCTCGACCACCTGCAGGAAGAACTGCTCTAGATCTCGAGTGGGGGAGTCGACCTCCGGCTCTTTCCCGAGTTCCCTCTTGACCGCTTCAATAATCCTCGCCATTCCCTCGGGCGGCAGTGCACCCATTGTCATTCGACATCGGTCACGATCCTCCAGAAGCTTTTTCACGTGTCCCATTGCCCGAATCTTGCCATTGTACAGAATGGCAATTCTATCACACACGTCCTCCACCTCCGCCAGCAAATGGGAGGCCAGGAGTACTGTCTTGCCCCTTTCGGCGAGGGCGATAATCAGATCCTTGACCTGCTTGCGTCCGATGGGATCGAGGCCCGACGTAGGTTCATCCAGAATCACAAACTCTGGATCATTTATCAGAGCCTGTGCAATGCCAATCCGGCGGGACATTCCTTTGGAGTACTCTCCTACACGTCGATAGCGATGCTCTGTCAGCCCTGCCATCTCAATCAGTTGTTCAATCCGTTCGACACGAGTCTTGCGATCGATATCAAACAGGCGGCCGTAGAAATCAAGCATCTCGACTGCGTTCAGGTGCTTATAGAGATAGGATTCCTCCGGCAGATAGCCGAGCCGCTGCTTAACCGCCACGTCACGTGGCGGCATGCCGAAGATTTCGACTGAACCCGCAGTCGGATGCAACAGCCCCAGCATGATCTTGAGTGTTGTGCTCTTGCCGGATCCGTTCGGACCGAGCAGGCCGAAGATCTCGCCGCGCTGTATTTCAAAGCTTATGTCGTCGACCGCTCGGACCTTGGGTCTTCGCCAGAAATCCCGGAACACTTTTGCCAGATGTTCCACTTGCACCACCGCGGGCCCTGTCGAATGTTCATCCCTGCTGCTCATCGCTAGGAGTCCTTTCTCGGTACTATTTCACTTCCGAATGCCGAAACAGCAGCATTCCCGCGCCCAGTGTCGCACCAGTATAAAGGGATGCGTAACTGGCCGCCAGCCCGACGTAGTTCCAGGATATTCTGCCGCCGTTTGTAAGCATATCGATCTGCCAGAAATGCTGCCAATTCGGGATCAGCCGATAAGCAATTGCGGCGAGCAAAGAATCCGACGCTGCCCGTCCGAAGAGGTAATCCGATAGGAGTCCGCCCATGAGCACGGCCGCTGAGAGCACGATCACCGGGGCAGTGGGCAGTCGCGTAGCGAGTGACAAGGCGATCGCGGCAATTACAATGAGCGCAAAAGTAACGAGCAGACTTGCGGGGATCAGTCGCCACTGGATTGCCGTCTGGGCTCGCAGCATGGCTCCACTGCCGAAGAATCGCAACGAAGATGATGGATCATACCTAATGACTACCACGGCCAACCCCAGCAGCACTGACACCAGCATGAGCCAGAAAGCGGTAGAAACGAACGGTCTTCGCGTCTTGAAATTGATTACCGCAGCGATGGCGAGAGATAGAGGCGGGGTGCACAGCAGGATGCCGATGGCAACTGGATCGTTGACGTAGAGCTTTTGCGCTCCTTTTTCGCTAAGCAGTACTGACGGTGTTGCAAGAGCGGAGAACAACAGGATGATCAGGCACACTCCGAAGAACTTCGCCAGAAAGAACATGTCCCTGCTGACGGGCTTGCTCAAGACCGCTAAAGCCGTGCCGCTCTGCATTTCACGAGACAGCGTGGTGCACGATGCGTAGGCTGCCAGAAGCAGTCCGAAAACGAGTTGGATTGCCAGAGCGCTATCCCGAGCCAGTTTGCCGTCCTCACCGAAGTGAAACGCCTGGAGTGACGCCAAAGCCATTAACAGGACGCACGTTGCCGACAGCAACAGACAGATTGGCTGCCTGACGATTTCAATCGTCGTCAAACCGACCAGAGTTCGGAACTGCCTCAACCGGAACATCTCTCTCCTCGTGCGGACGTCTCTCCATCCACATGTGAAATCGGCTGTTCCGCAGCCTTGTATATCAGGCGTCCTTGTCCTGCATGGCTGCGCGGCGGCTCAGCCGTACGCGACCACGGTCATCGATGCCTATACACTTCACGACCATTCGGTCACCGACTTTGCAGACATCCTCAACCTTATTTACGCGGAAGTCAGCCAGTTCGCTTATGTGAACGAGGCCATCCTTCCCGGGTATGACCTCGACAAAAGCTCCGAACGGCATGATGTTGACGACGGAACCCTCATAAGTCTGGCCCTCTTCGATCTCTGTAGAAATCAATTCAACTTCGTGCACGGCAGCGTCCATTGACTCTTTGGACTTTGCGAAGACATCGACCCGGCCATCGGGCTGAACATCAATTTGCACGCCCAGTGTATCGGTAATCCGGCGTATGTTCTTGCCGCCCGGACCGATCAGCTCACCGATCTTTTCCGGATCGATCTTGAGCTGCGTGATACGCGGCGCATAGTTCGACATTTCCTCTCTCGGCGTCTCAATCACTGTTGACATGAAATCAAGTATGGACAGTCTCGCGATTCTTGCCTTCTCGAATGCCGCGGAGACGAGATCCCAAGGCAGGCCGCGGAGCTTCAGATCCACCTGGAACCCCGTGATGCCGTCTCTGGTGCCGGCCACTTTGAAGTCCATGTCGCCGCAATGGTCCTCATCGCCGATCATGTCAACCACCAGCTGTGTCTTACCGTTGCCGGTAAACAGACCGACCGCAATGCCGGCTACCGGCTTCTTGATCGGCACACCAGCATCCATGAGAGCGAGGACCCCGGCGCATACAGAAGCCATGGAGCTCGATCCATTCGATCCCATTATATCGGATACCAGGCGGACGGTGTACGGATAGTCATCCGGCAGTATCGGGAGCAGAGATCGCTCCGCCAGTGCACCGTGTCCGATTTCGCGTCGGCTTGTGAAGCCCAGTCTGCCGGCCTCGCCAACGCAATACGGCGGGAAATTGTAGTGGAGCATGAAGGTCTTCTCAGTCGCGCCACCCGCGATCGCATCCTGTC
>SPBP01000290.1 GCA_004525935.1 Lentisphaerales bacterium
ATCAGGGCAAGTACCCCACCAACTATCCTACTCGTCCTCGTCCTTCGTCCTCGTCCTCGATTTACCAGAGTTTTCGCGGACGAAGGACGAGGACGACGACGAGGACGATTTGCAGAATAGGGCCAGTGCGCCACCGCTAAGCTTTTTCAGCGGAATCTTATTTCGAGGGCTGACCCCTTGGGCTTCTGAGGGCTGACCCCTTGGACTTCTTGTGGCTATCAACATCGGCGTTCATGATCCCGAAAGGACCACGGCCGCTATGCCCAGCGCAATGATCACCAGCAGCGGGATCACCCATTTCATCATACGCTTGCGACCGGCAGTATAGTTCCCATATTCGCTGTCGAACGCACCCCTCTCGTACTCCGAGGAAGCCTGCTCGGGTGACTTCTCGCGCATATAATCTCTGTCATATATTCCCACTGGCAACCTCGCTTCTGCCCGCAGTCTCACGCCCGAAACGCTTCCCATCTCCGTGCGGAACGCGCCCGCCTGCGTCTCTACGCGATATATCTTCCTACACACTCACACACGATCTTCCCCAACACGCGGCCTGAGGTAGTGATCTATTTGATTCGGAGCACCAGATGATCCTGAGGCTGGCCCTGACTCTCGAAGGCGCGCAACCTATCTTCGGCTGATGACATACCCCATGTACCCCACGTAGGCCACGAGAAAGATGAACGCTTCCCATCTGTCGAGATTGTACTTCTTTCCCGTGAACATGAACAGAAGAAGAAATGCCGACATTGCCGCGGCTACGAGAGAATCAATCACGAACGATGTGTCTGTCGCCAAAGGCTTGATTGCCGCAGCACTTGCCAGCACAAGACCGGTGTTAAGAATGTTGGATCCCACGACGTTGCCAATGGCCATCTCTGGTTTCCCCTTCAGCACCGCGGCGACAGAAGCGGCAAGCTCGGGAAGGGAGGTCCCGATCGCCACTATCGTGACGCCTATGAGCGCATCGCTCACCCCCAGGCGTGACGCCATTTCAACACAGCTTCTCACCACGAGTTCCCCGCCAAGAATCAGGGCAACAAGTCCCCCGAGAACCAGCACTACGGCAACAGCAGGTTTCCTGGAGTCGCCCGCCGACTCCCCAATTAAAGAAGGTTCGGCCGTTGAGAACATGAGCGCCAGATAGACTACCAGCCCCAATCCGAGCGCCGCGGCTTCCCATCGCGATACGACAAACTCGGCATTCCACAGGGATATGATCGCAAGCAACACCACCGCCACAATGAGACAGAACGGCAAATCTCTTCTGACCATTTCCCTTCGCACACCTATTGGAACGATGACACCAGCGACGCCCAGTACCAGGCACAAGTTCGCGATATTGCTCCCCAGCACATTCCCAAGAGCTATTTCACTACTTCCCTTCAGTGCCGATATCGTCGAGACGAAGAATTCCGGGGCGGACGTGCCCAGCGCAAGTATGGTCAGGCCGATTGTCAGGTCGGATGCCTTGTATCGCTTGGCAATCGAACACGCACCATCGACCATAACGCCCGCACCTTTCGCGGGCAGTACGAATCCGAGGGCGGTCAGAAAGAGTTGTAGTATCATCGCCTCACGCCCATTCTCAGAATGGAATGTGCAGATCTATGAATTCACAAGGCATTCGGAACTTCCGTCTGAGCAAGTCAGCCAACGCTTGAACCCCGAAAGTCTCGGTAGCGTAGTGTCCGGCAAACACCGCGTTTATGCCATACTCCTGGGCAATGCTGTAGGCAGCAAGCTGGGGTTCACCCGAAAGATATACGTCGATCTTCTTGTCGCCGGCTTCGACCAATTCATCGGCCGCGCTGCCCGAGATGACCGCGACGGATCGGACGGTCTTCTTGCCAAAATCCATACTGCGAATCTCAGCATGCATCAGCCGTGCCACACGCTTCTTGAACGCTGAATATGAGACCGCTTTAGGCAGCTCACCCTCGAATCCAATGTGTGCGCCATTGTAGAGGCCAAACTTCTTGAGCTTGCGCAGCCCCAGCAACTTGCAGATTCGCGCATTGTTTCCGTGTGTGCGATGCGCGTCAAGCGGCAGGTGAGAAGCATACAGAGCCATGTCGTTCCGGATGAGGAATTCAAGCCTCGTGTAATTGACCCCCGTAATGTGTTTCAGAGAATCATTCCAACTCATGCCGTGATGGCATATCACAAGGTCGCTCCCCCTGCTCTTGGCCTCTTCAAAGAATTGCAGTGATGCATCAACGCCGCAACAGATCCTGCGGACCCTCCCAGAATTAGCTACCTGCAAGCCGTTGTTTGAAGAATCACGGAACTTCGCAATCTCAAGCTCCGTGTCCAAGAACGAGACTATTCGATCTAGTTCCCTCAATTGCTATCTCCCTTGCAGTGATCACCTTCACCTTGCATCGGTCATTCAGCGTAGGCGTAATCATAGACCAGCTCTGCTTTGAACACAAATGAAACCGCACGGGCTGCACTGACCCCGTGTTACTCATGTATTTCCGGATAGACATTGCCTGTTCGATATCCTACGTTTGGGCCGAATCCGCTGGAAGGACGATCTGCCTGTCATGATACGCTGCTACCTTGAGAAAGCTGCATGGGCTGACGATAATGTCGACCTGTCACCGAGCGAGGCGCATCACCTGCTTCACGTATTTCGTGCTCCGGCCGGAGAAATGGTCACATTGTTCGACGGATGTGGGCGCGAAGCAACAGCTGAGCTCATTGTGGCATCAAAGCGAAAGACAACCCTCCGCATTGTCGATATTCTCCATGTCCCTCAGCCCAACACTTCTCTGACTTTGATGCAGGCACTTCCCAAGTCACACGGTATGGATCAGATCATACAAGGAGCCGTAGAGCTGGGAGTGACGTCCATTCTGCCTATCATCACGGAACGAACCATTGTTCGTCTCAAGCCAGAACAGGCGGAAACGCGCAGAAGGAGATGGGATGCCATAGCGATCAGCGCCGCGAAGCAATGTGGCTCGGCATGGCTGCCGGAAATTGGTCAGATCCGCGACCTTGCTGGCGCTCTTGCAAGCTGCGACAGGCCCGACCTCTTCCTTGTTCCCACACTCGAAATCGCAACGTCGCCTATTCGTGAAGTGCTGGATCGCGTGGACAAGAACGGTCTGAAACACATCTGTTGCCTGATAGGACCTGAGGGTGACTTAACGGTTGAGGAAGTGAAACTTGCCCGGGAAGCAGGTGCAGTACCCGCAGGTCTGGGCAGCCTTGTGCTTCGAACCGAAACCGCCGCTCTTTACATGCTGAGCGTGCTTGGTCATCGTTTTCGGAAATCATGAAGAGCAGCTGAGTGCCAGCCTACATTCTACTCAGCAGTTTGCGGAATTCGGGCCTCGTTCGCATTTCCTGAAGCCGCTCATCACGGACGAGATCGTCTCTGGCCTGGTCACCGGCAAACCTGACGGCCTGCTGGAAACAGCTCATCGCCTCGCCCAACTTCTTTTGGAAGACGTACATTACGCCCAGCTCGTGCAGTGCATGAACATCCATCGGCCGCAGTGCAAGGTACTGACTCAGTGTTTCACTTGCTTCCGGCAACATTGATGCCTGGGCATACATCTGTGCAATCCTCTGGTATCGATCTGCCGGAATGCCCGACGGTGCGCGTCCGAAGAAAGCCTTAAGTGCGCCGGCCATCCGATCCGGCATGCCGGATTCCATGTAGAGTTGGGCAACATCAAGAAGTGCATCCGGGTGAACCTGCGCATTGCTCAGAATGTTGTCCGCGACCTGCACGAACCCTCCG